>JAYVGK010000182.1:0-4620 GCA_043772215.1 Acidimicrobiales bacterium
AACTCAGTTGTCGTGATGCTCGCCGTGGACCAGAGCCCAGCGCAGTGCCAGTGCCACCCCGCCGACGGCCACCACCGTCGTGAGAACGGTCAATATCCAGTTGCGATTGCCACGCCCGGTGGGTGTGTGAGCAACTGCAGCAGCTGCCTCCCCTACCGGGGGGCGTGTTGCAACGGTGATGAGGGTGCGAGCCACGGTGCTGGGCAAAACCGTGGTTGGGGTGATGGTGTCAGGAACTGGTACCACCATGGTGGTCGAAGCGTCGGTGGTGAGCAATTGGGTCTGGGCGTCGAGCAGTTGTCCGAAGCCTGTTTGCGGGTCCGCCATCGGATTCACGGGTGCGAGATCGGCGGGAGCAGTGGCTGATGCGCCGGTCCGCAGTGTGAAATTGGTGGAACGCAATCCCAACGCGCCGTCGAAGGCTGGACCCGCAATATGGCGAGGGCCGGCGGTGCCGTCGATGGTGATCTCCACCGCCCGACCCGACGGACCCACTTGGGTGACGCTCACCGACTGCGCAGTACCGGCGTAGCCAAAGCGGCGGGCGAGTTGATCCAGGGTGACCTCGACGGTCCATGACTTCAGGTCACCGGTGGGGTAGACGCCGGCTTGGAGATAGGGCACGGAGCGCGACGTGGGCCCGAACACTTCGGTGGGATCGGCCATAGTGCCCCCACCACTGGCTGAGTAGAACGTCAACGCCAATTGCGCCTGATACGTGACGACTTTTGCGGCGGTGGCCTTCACGGCGGCGTCCATGGCGGGGTATTCCGCCTGAGCCCCGAGGTACACCTGACAACGCTGGGTGGGGCACACCTCACCACTCAACTCCATGGTGCGTATCGCAAATGTCCGCGCCGCAATCGTTTGGGCTTGGAGGGCGGCGGCTGGCCATCGGGGGTCGAGTACCTCACCCATACCCCTCAGGTATTGCTCCACGTCTACGGCATTGACCACCTTCACTCCGTTGCCGACGGCAGTGACCTCCATCTTGCCGCGGTATCGCTTGGCGCCCACCGTGAGCACCTCACCACCGGGGGGCGCAGCCAACAGTTGGGCTCCCGTGACGGTCGCCGCCGGAGCCGAAGTTCCATCGGACTCCGTTGGTGGCACCGTAATGGCGGATGAGGGCACTGGAGTTGCGGTTGCTCCCGGATCGATGGTGGTGGCTGTGGAGGTATCGGGTCCGGAGGTGGCCACGGGCGGGAACTCCAGTGCACCGGTGCTGGTTGACACGGTGCTGGTTGACGCGGTGGTGCTGGTTGACACGGTGGTTTCGGGTGTCGCGTCGGCCAGCAGGCGCACTGGCACACGGACCGAGTTGCGCACTGCGCCACCCGACAGTGCCAGCACCTGTGTGTCGACTCCGGGAGCGGCCAGCAGGGTGGCGGTGGCGATGCCGGCATCAGCACCGAATCGGACCCGGCCGCCGATGCCCACCTTCAACGACGCCACGCTGCCCCCCGCCGGGAACGACAGCGTGACTTCCCGGGCGGCCACGAGTGGGACCCGTATGGTGCCACTGCGCTTGGCCAGGGCCGTGCCCGGATAGAACAATTTCAGAATTTCGGCGGCACTGCGCCCGCTCTTGCCCAGCCAGTACGCACCGTCTTGAGACAGACCCACCCCGTGCCCAAATCCCCGGCCCTCCACAACCACCACGGTGGTAGCCGCCTGGGCCGGCAGTGCGCCACCCGCCAGTCCCCAGAAGATGGCGCCGAGGAGTGCGACGACAGGGTGCAAGCGAAGGACCGGTGGCACCATGGGCACAGTCTGGTCGTTTTACCCGATCTGATTGACGGTGTGCGTTGTTACGCTGATCACCATGCCTGAAGCGCTATCTCCCTCGGTTGGTCTGGGTGTGCTGCACCTGTTCCTGCGTGTCACGCCAACCCTCGACACCGAAGCAGTGGCGGCGGCGGTGAAATCGGCGCAGACTGACGACCTTCAGGTCATCACGTTCGCCGTCCTCGGCCACAAGGCCGATATGGGGATCATGGCGTTGGGTCACGACCTCTGGCGGCTGCGGCGGCTGCAGGCTGAATTGTGTGCGGCAGGACTGGATCTGGCGGATTCGTATGTGTCCATGACAGAAGTGTCCGAGTACAGCAAGGGCATGCCGGAGGCAATGCTCACGGCGCGGCTCTATCCGCAACTCCCGCCTGAAGGTATGCGCGCGTTGTGTTTCTATCCCATGTCGAAACGTCGCGGAGTGGGTAGCGAAGACGGCAATTGGTACACGCTGGCCTTCGACGATCGTCAGCGGTTGATGCAGGAGCACGGCACCTCGGGGCGTAGGTTTGCCGGCCGTATCGTGCAACTCATTACCGGCTCGACGGGCCTCGACGATTTCGAATGGGGGGTCACGTTGTTCGCCAAAGACCCTGCCGATCTCAAGGAGGTGGTTTACACAATGCGCTTCGATGAGGCTTCTGCGGTGTACGCCGAGTTCGGGGCGTTTGTGACGGGGCTCATCGGTGACGTTGGTGAAGTGCTCACCCAGGTCGCTAGGTGACAGTGCCCCCGTCGGCCATCGACACACTCGACACACTCGACCAAGTGCTGGCCAGTTTGGGATCGGTGGTGGTGGCATTCAGTGGTGGTACTGATTCCGCATATCTCGCATGGTCGGCACTGTCCACCCTCGGGGCCTCCAACGTGTTGGCTGTCACCGCCGTATCGGCCTCGTTGGCGCAGGGCGAGCGCCAACATTGTCAGGACCTGGCTGCTTCCTGGGGCCTGCCGTGGATGGCGGTGGACACCGACGAGTTGACCAATCCGGAGTACCTGGCCAATGCCGGAGACCGCTGCTACTGGTGCAAGGCGGAGTTGATGGATGCCATCGAGCCGCTGGCGCAGGCTCGGGGAGCCACCGCAGTGCTCGGTGTCAATGTGGACGATCTTGGCGAGCATCGCCCCGGGCAGGGTGCAGCCAAGGAACGTGGGGCTCGGTTTCCTCTGGTGGAAGCAGGGCTCACCAAGGCGATGATTCGAGAGCAATCACACGCGGCTGGTTTGTCCACCTGGGACCGTCCAGCGGCGGCCTGCTTGGCGTCACGCATTCCATACGGCACGCCGGTGTCCATCGCAGTGTTGTCTCGGGTGGATCGTGCCGAGGCGGCCCTGCACCAATTTGGCCTGCGCCAAGTGCGAGTGCGTCATTACGGCGATACCGCACGCGTTGAGGTGGAGTTGACCGAGTTGGCCCAAGTGGTGGCTGAACGCGAAAATATCGTAAGCGCGCTGAAGAGTGTGGGGTATCGCTATGTCACGCTGGACTTGGAGGGCTTCCGCAGCGGCAACTTGAATCAGACGCTGTAGGGCTCCTACATGGGCGCTGCGCTCGTCCATTGCGCTTCCGTGCTCGGCGTCTTCGCTGCTCCTACGTCACGACGCAGACTCACCAACCGTTGGATCCGGGTCCGCCTTTGAACGGACCCACCACCTTCGAGGTGATCCAGCCGCCGTAGAATCCGCCCGGCTGAGGCGTCACCTCTTCGCCATCCACGGTGCACGAGTCCATCACCTGTACGTACAGCGCAACATAATCGGCCAGCGCTTCGAAACCAGGTGACGGCACAGGGTATGCCCATGCCACATCGCGTAGCTCGATTCCGCCGGAACGCAACGTGAAGTACACCGCCAAACCCTTGAACTCACAAAAGGTGGGTCGTCGGCCAGAAGGCTGTAGCACTCCCGGTACGAAATCATCTGGGTGCAGATAATACGTAGGCGGATGACTTGTCTCCAGCACGCGAAACGCGCGTTGGGTGCGCACGATGGTGACCCCACCGAGTACCACTTCGATCAGCTCGGTGCTCAGTTCCATACGGGGAGGGCGGGGGTAGTCCCATACCGACTCCTGTCCGGGGCCCGGCACTAGCGGTTCGGGGCGTCTCATGGTCATGAGTGTGCCAGCCTTGCGAGGTGAATGAGGAGCCGATCAAAGCGGAGGAGTGCAGCCCCAGTACGATGGCCGGTGCGGGGTTGGCTGACGTAGCGGACACGGTGGTGGCGGACTGGGTACGGCGTAGCGTGGCCCGATTCAATCCAGAGTTGTCCAATGCGACCGTCACCTCCGACGCTGGTGAGGCCGCCCGGTTGGCAGTTATGGGACCGTTGCGGGCGTTGCTAGCCCTCGATATCGATGACCAGCGCGGCACTCCGCTCACCATCTTGCGAAACGCCGTACGGTTTCCCACTGATGTGCTCCGTCGCGCCGGTGTGGCCCCAGTGGTCCGTGACCCCTACGCCGTCCAGGCGTTCCCTGATGACGTCTACGGCCTCACCCCGGCCACCTGGGCCGACATCCACGAAGACCTGGCTGATCCAGGGTTGCGCTGGAGTGTGGCGAAGGCGTTCGAGCACCGGCGCCGCCATCGCGCCTAATCCAACTGCGCCCCAACTCCGGCCCGATTAGCGGGGATCGTCGTCCAGACTTTGATCCACCACCCATCCGGTGGCGCTCACATCACGGGGCTCGAAGAAGATGCAATTGTCAGGGCAGGCGAACGGAACTGCCTGGGCCATGTCCAGTTTGCATCGCTCGATGGTGCCGCCGGGCGTGGTGCGGGAGGAATAGTGCCGGCAATCGGTGCGGACAGCCATGACCACAACGTA
>JAYVGK010000183.1:0-9412 GCA_043772215.1 Acidimicrobiales bacterium
TTGGCGTGAACCAGTTCTGCATAGAGGTAGCCGTACAGCTCACTGAGACCGGCTCCCCCTTTCCATACCGTCACGTTCAACGAGGAGCGCAGTTCCAGCACGATTTCTTGGGCGTGGACGAGGTGATTGCTGGCCTGGGCGAACTCCCCATCCATGATGGCCAACTCGGCACCCGTGAGATCGCGGGTGAGCCGGTCATAGAGCATGGTGAGAAGGCGGGCGGGGGAGGCGGTGGCCACTGCATCTTGCAAGTAGCGATCGCGATTGTTCTGAGTATTCATCCGTGATTACCCTGCTCTCGAGAGGCTGGCGATTTGTCCCGCCAACCATGCACTTTGATTCTTGAGGGTCCCCAAGGACACCTCGAGACTGGAAAACTGTCGCTTGAGTGTGGCTTCGCGCAGCGCCAATCGAGTATCCCAGTTGGCGATTTGGTCAGTGAGCGTGGCGGACAGTGCCTTCTTGCCGGAGATGGCCACCGAGATGAGTCCGGTCACCGAGTCCGTGGCTGACTTGCCCACACCTTCGTAGCGGGTGGCCACACCACTGGTGGCGTTGTTGAAGATGGCCTGGACGGCGACAGGGTCGCTTCGATAGGCGCTCAGGAACTTGCCCTGATCCAATCCCAGGGTCCCATCTCTGAGCACGCTAAGACCGATGGTGCTGGCTTGCGTGGTCCCCAATGCGTCGAAGAGCCGACGTTGCACCACCCGAGTGGCTGAATCACTGAGGAGTGGCCCACCTGTTTTGCTGGTGGCGTCATACTTCGACTGTGAGGTGATGAAGGTAAGCGCGCTGTTCACTGCGGCGACGAACGTGTTGACCTTGGCAGCGGCGGCGCTGGCGTCGTCAGCAACAGACACAGTGACGGGAGCGGGGTCTGCTTTTGCCAGAGTAATGGTGACTCCAGCCATGATCTCGGCTTGGTTGGTGGCCGAGGTGATGGTGTACGCCGCTGGTCCCGAGCCCACCGTGAGTTGGGCGTCAGTACCCTGGGTGAGGGTCTGCATAACTCCCAAGGATGGGGTGAATACCGACAGGTTGCTGGTGAGTGCCCCGTTGGCACCGGTGGCGGTTGCCGTCATCTGCATCCGGTACACACCCGCCGCCACTTGGACGGTGGTGGCGGCCATCCCCGTCCCTGCGCCGTTGATGGCCCGTGTGACTGCAGTAAGGGTTCCGTCTCCCAGGTTGACATTGGTGACCTTGGACGTTCCGGCGCGTAGGCCTGAGGCCAGCGTTGCACTGAGGGTTGCCCCCCCCGGTACCGCCAAAGTGACCTGGGAGCCTGGGTTGACGTCGGAGATGGTGCTGAGTTGGCCGTCGACGTCCACGATGGCGTCAGATCCGGACGTAACGGACCCGATACCGAGGCCGAGACTGGCCAATGCCGACCCACCAGTGATGGCCAACTGGGCGGCAGTGCCCTCACGTGCGGTGCTGAGTTTGAGGTTTCCGTCGTTGGCGACCGTGGCGTTCATGGATCCGCCGGATGCCGCCGAGATCATCAGCGCTATTTGGGCCCGTGAGTACGTACCGGCCGCCAAGGTCACGGTTTGGGTGGTGGTGGTGCTGCCATTGAGCGCCACTTCGAGCGTGGCGCCGGCCCCGATGGTGATGGACGTGGCCAGGGGAAACCCCGTCTGGGTTGCCGCACCCGAAGCCTGAGTCACCGTAACCGTATGTGCACCTAGTGTCAGATCGGCCGAACCAACGAGTTGGGAGATACCTCTTCCGGCGACGGCCGACACCAGGAAGTGTGAGTTGGGGGGTGCCACGACAGCTGCGGCAGAGTTCACCGTTCCTGCCGACACGACACTCTGGGCGGTGGCCAAACGCTCAACGGTGAAGGTGAGGCTTCCGCCCACCGCATCTTTGGATGTTGATGCGGTGGCAATGGTGGCATCTGATGTTCGGGCCACGGCGTTTTGCCAGCCGCTAGCCCCGGTGAGCGTCGCGCTCGCATCCTTTACCGCCAACAGCCGGGTGTTGAGCAATTGATACACAGAAATGAGGGATTCACTGGCCGTCTTCTTGCCGACCAACCGGTTCTGGGGCTGACGCTCCACCGCCATGAGTTGGGTGATGGTGCTGCTTGAATCGAGGCCACTGACGAGTCCGTCAACGCTGGTGGTCATCGGTGCTCTCCTTGTTCCAACCGCATCGTTGCAGGAATGTCGAAATCAGCGCCGTACCCGAGCCCGGGGGGACTGGGTACGGCTCGAGTGATCAGGTCGGGGTGATCAGATGGGATTAACCACGCAGCAGTGACAGCACCGATTGCTGCGACTGGTTGGCCTGGGCCAACATGGCCGTGCCAGCCTGCGTGAGGATCTGCGTGCGGGTATAGGCCGTCATCTCCATTGCCATGTCGGTGTCTCGGATGCGTGACTCTGACGCCGACAGGTTCTCCACCGCTACCGAGAGGTTGGCAATGGTGTGTTCGAAGCGGTTCTGGTAAGCACCCAGATTGGCCCGCAGTGTGGAGACGCTGCCGATGGCGGCGTCGATGGTGGTGATGGCGGTGGTGTCGCCCGCTGCCACCAAGGCACCGATGCTGCCGGTGCCGCTACCCAAGTTGGCGCCTGCAGCGATGTTGGCCAGACCGGCGCCGGCGCCGATCATGGTGCCGCCGGTGACATTCACCTTCGAGGACGTTCCGGTGCCACTGGTGGCGAGTTTCAACACTGATGTGCCGGGCGTGGCGCCAGCCTGGAATGAGGCCTCCACGTTGCCACCGGTGGCGGCGGTGAGGCTGGTGTTGATCGAGGACAAAAAGGCGGTGGCATCAGATTGCAGTGTCAGGTCATAGTCACCACCGCTGCCGGCCCGGGTGTTGGAGGCCACGGTGATGGTGGTACTGACGTCAGCGGCTCCGGCTACACCGCTGTTGTAGGTGATGGCCACGGTGGGGGCGGTGGTGGCCTCGATCGAAGCACCCACGGCACCGGTGGCGGCCGCAGCAACACCCGACAATCCAAGACCAGCAGCAGACATGGTACCGATGTTCACGGTCACCTGATTCTGGGCGCTGGCGCCCGAACCCACATGGAACTTGAACCCTGCGGCCTGGGATCCATCGAGCAACTTCTTGCCGCCGAACTCCGTGGTCTGCGAGATGCGGTCCACTTCCTGCACGATCTGATCAACTTCGGCTTTGGCCGCATCGCGGGCCGCCTGGGTGGTGGTACCGGTGTTGGCCGCCTGAACGCTGAGATCACGGGCCCGTTGTAGCAACGAATGGACCTCGGTCAACGCCCCTTCTGTGGTCTGCACCAAGCTGATGCCGTCCTGGGAGTTGCGTACGGCGACCTTGAGGCCACCGATCTGAGAGCGCATGCCTTCGCTGATGCTCAGCCCGGCGGCGTCATCGGCAGCCCGGTTGATACGGAACCCGCTGGACAACTTCTCCAGACTCTTGGCCATCTGGCCATCGCTCACCGTGAGGTTGCGATAAGCGTTGGTGGCGGCGATGTTCTGATTGATACGTAGACCCATGATGAATCCTCCTTGATTCGAGTGTGGTCACAACTCGGGTACTCAATCCGTGAGTGTCCCGATGCCACGTTGAGTGGCTGATCCTCCTATCGACGTTGCTGCACAGCAGCTGAGGAGTTGGAGCGAGAATATTGCGGTGGTTGATCTATGGCCTCGGACGTCACCGTGATGTGCTCGCCGGAGCGGATTCTCTCTGCCCAGTTCACCGCCCGCTCGTAAGACTCGGTGAGCATCTCAACGGTGGGCAGTACCCGTCCCGGCGCCACTGTTGTGGCCAGTTCGGCAATGCGACCCTGTTCACACGCCATGACACAGCGCAGTGCCAATCCCAGTGGCCCTTCGCCTACCGCGATGGCGTCGCGAATCTCAGCAGTCAGTGGCAATTCAGCCAACGATTGCTGGAGTGGTTTACCGGAAAACACATCCAGCAATGACAACAGGCCCACCGTGAAGCCGGCATCGGCGCGACCGTTCACGAATGGGGCCACCGTTTCACACATACGTGCGCGTACCAAAGCAGTGGCGGTGAGCTCGGCATTCACCCCCTTCAGCGACGACAACGTTAGGGCCAACACCATCTGGCGCACATTGCGCATGCCCAATATCACCAGCGCGCCGCGCACTGTGTCCATCCGCCGGGCCAGCGCGTACAGCCCAGAATTGGCCAAGAGAAGCACCCGTACCGACAGCGATGGGTCATGAGTAATGAGACGCTCGATGTCTTCGAAGCTGACATCGGGGCACTCCAGTTGGGAGATGAGTTGCATGGCGGCCAGCCGGTCCACCCGGGGTCCACCATCGGTGGGAGCCACATCGAAGGCAAATCGACCCTGAATGAGATCGAATGCGCCACATAGTGCCGCCGTCTGGCGACTGTCCACACCGGTGGCCACAGACAGGATCGATTGTCGGGCCAATTGCACAGCCCAGGGTTCCCACTCATGTTGGGGCAACCAGTCGGTTCCCAATTTGACGGCGTCGAGGTGACGCAATGCCCCCAGTTTGGCGGCGGCCTCCATGAGATGTTCACCGCTAAAACCGGCAGTTGGGGTACTGGCGTCAAGGGCTATTCGATAGCCCGCCCGGCGGGCCTTGAGAATCGAGTCATTCAACGTTTCGTTCTGCCATGACGACATGGGCAGGACCAGCACGGTGCGCCGAGCGGGAAGGCGGGAGTGCAGACCTTCGGCCATAAGACTGGCGGTGACCGGAATCCACACCGTACGCCCACCTACGAGTTCATCGAGGCCCACCCTATGGACCACGGCGCTGATCAAGCGTCGGGCGGCTCGGTCTCGATCGCCGAAAGGACGAAGGTCGTCGGCTCCGTCACGAACGAACAGTTCATACGCGGTGGTGCGATGCGCCCGATCGAACACCGGCTGCCGACCGATGAATGCGTACTCGCCCATGGACGCACCATCGGCGTACGACGCCGTGATGTGAGCAAACCGGCCCGACTAAGCAACAGGGAAGCTTCAGATGACCGGTGGACGAGTTCCGAGACTGTGGAGTCGATCGAGGTTGGCGTGACCGGAGGCGGCGGCCTCTCGGTTGGCTGCTTCCAACTGGGCCAGAACCTCTTCGCGATGTACGGCTACCGACTTGGGCGCCCGGATGCCGAGTCGGACGTGATCGCCACGCACTTCGAGCACGGTGACCACGATGTCGTCACCGATCATGATGCTCTGGTTGGCGCTACGAGTGAGAACCAGCATCCATGCTCCATTCGGGGTACGTCCTGTCCAGTAACCGGGGCAGACTATCCGAGGGTATCGGGGCTGGACTCCGCAGTGCCGGCAAACAGCGGCTGACGAGTACTCCACTGTCCGCTGAGTATGGCTTGCAGGGCTCGATGGGTGTGGCGATTGATGATGATGGGACCGAGCAGATTGGCGGTGGCGTCCTCAGCGCGGTCAGGCACATTGAGTATCACCAGCAGCAACGCATCATCGGCTTCGCTCAGCCCCAGTTGGTCGGCCTCGTTGTCGCCTAATTCCGGCGCATAATCCGGGAAAAATGAGGCGGGTGGTACCACCACGAATTCCAAGCCGTCGCAGTCCAAACATCGCAGGACCGAGAACAGTGCGTCCTGGGCGCCCCACGGAGTGAGTACGAAGCGATGAGCTTCGCTGAATCCCGGCAAACCAGACTCGAAGTGGACCTCTGGAATGTCCGGCTCCGGGCGCGTCAACGTTGCGGTGGCTTCGTCCATACGACCTTTCATAGCCCACTCCCCGGTCGATGCGGTGTCAGGCTGCTTGTAGGCGTCCAGCTCACCGCAAGAAATCCATCAGCGATGGCTGAATGACCCGGGCGGCAGCGGCCAATGCCGCTTGATAGGCCGTCTCTTGCAGCTTGAGATCCATAATTGTCTTGGGCAGGTCGATGCTTTCGACGGTGTTGAGATCACTGATCCGGTTGTCTCTATTGACGGTGCCCCGAGCTTGCAATGTTTCGAGTGCATTGGTACGTGCGCCTACGGTGGACAGTCCTGTCTGCACTCGGTTCAGTGCTGCGTCGATGTTGGCGACGTCGGTGGGGGCAATGGCAGACGGGTTGGTCCGTAAGTTGATCGCCAGCGTGGTTAACACAGTCATGGCATCGGCACCGGCGGGGCCGAACACCGCAGGGCCAGTGAGGTTCACCTGAACCGACGCATTCTCCCCCACACTGCGCATCACCGTGCCGCTGTCACCGACATAGGCGCCGGTGGAGTCGTAGGCAACGTCGGGTTGACCGGGGCCCGGAGTGGCGTTGCCGGAGAACAGTGGACGACCCAGTCGCGACGTGTTGGCCACGGCCAGCATCTGCGCCCGAAGGCCATCGACTTCAATGGCCAATGCCTCCCGATCCGACGAGCTCATGGTGGCGTTGACCCCAGCTACGGCAAGGTCGCGAGCTCGCCGCATGAGGGTGGAGCTGCTCTGGAGGGCGTTGTCGGTTTCTGCCAGCCATCCTGCGCCGTCGTTGGCGTTGCGCTCCTGTTGTTGGGAACGCCGGATATCGGCCCGCAGCGACAGCGCAGACGCAGTACCGCCAGGTGAGTCGGACGGCAGCAAGATTTCCTTGCCGGACGAAAGCTTGTTCTCCAAGCGTTGCATTTGCGCCAGATTGGCCTGCAGATTGGCCTGGACGCCGAGCGCGGCGCTGCGTTGAGTGACGCGAAACGCGGCAGACATAGTGAATCCTCTCAGCGGCCCACGAGGCCGGTGCCTTTGATGAGTGTTTCGAGCATTGAATCCACTGCAGTGATGAAGCGAGCGGCGGCATCGTAAGCATGCTGAATTTGGATGAGGTTGGTCATCTCCTCGTCGATGTTGACTCCGGAGCTGGCGTTGCGGGCGGCGTCGACGTTGCCGGTCACTGTGGCCTGGGCCGCCGTCTGACGATTCACCGATTGGCTCTGCACCCCCAAGCGTTGAACAAATGAGCGGTAGGTGTCGCCCGGGGCGGTGAGGTCGGCGACCTTGGCGGCGATGGAACCGTCCCTTCCGCCAGTGGCAGTTGCGGCGGCCGCAACTTTGGATGGATCAGCGGCAATAGCTCCATTGACGACCATGCCGTTTGGTCCCATCACGAAGAAGTTCTGCCCGGGGTTTCCGCCGAGGTCGAAGCCGGTGACATGGACAGCATTCACGTCGTCGGTGAGCTTCTGGGTGACGGCAGTGAGCTGCGTTCGGTACGAAACTATGGTGGTGTTGATCGCTGACTGGAGTGCCCCACTCTGACCGCTGATCCCCGCCGGAGAGCCCGATGCAGCCCACACCACGCTCACGGTGCCCGCAGCTGTCGTCGGCGTATCAACGGCCAAAGACTGGGTCTGATTGCCCCGGACCAGAGCGTTGGTGCCGATATAGAGGTCGACGGTCCCGTCGGCTTGGGACCGGCTGGTGACGCCGACCTGCTCCGACAGTTGATCCACCAGCAGGTCGCGCTGATCCAACAGATCAGCCGATGGCAGCTCAGCCGCCACATTGGTCTTGATTCGCTGATTGAGCTCGGCCACGCGTTGGGCCACGGAGTTCACATCAGCCACCACCGACTGCAACTCCGAGGTACTTGAACGACCCATCGTCTGCAGGGTGGATTCGAGTTGGGCAAAGCCCGTGGCCAACGAGGTGCCGTGTTCCACCAGTTGGGCTCGGGCGGACAAGTCATCGGGACGGTTGGCCACGTCGTCCCAGGCGGCCAAGAATCCGCTCATTTGGGCCGCCAACCCGGTGTCGCCCGGTTCAGCCACTGCCAACTCGATACGCGACAGCACCGTTTGCGTCTGGCGTAACGAGGCGTCGGTTGCGTGCTCTTGTTGAGCTCGCAGATCCAAGAACTCATCACGTATCCGGATCACCGGTCCAGCCCGTACGCCCTCGCCTGTGCCCTGCCACGATGAGTGCAGCGCCGGCGTGATGGGCCCACTGTCGGCCACCAGATCTACTCGTTGACGCGAATAGCCGGGCGTGTTCACGTTGGCCAGGTTGTGGCCGGTGACATCGAGGGCCTTGCGGTGGGCGTACAACGCAGACTGGCCGATGGTCAGTGATCCAAACGAACTCATAGCGCGCGGTCCACCAGAAAGGAGCCGTCAGGGACGGCACCGCTTCGATGACCTTCCTTGCGTTCACGCGAGGCTCGGTCCAGGAGATCACGTGTAGCGCAAGCACCGCGCGTCAACAGCTGCTTGTTGGCCTGAGCCACTGAACTGATCTCGTCAGTCAGCTCGAGAAATGCCAAACGGTGCTCTTCGAGCAGGTCGTTCCACGGGGTGGGCGCCTCTCGCGCCAACGAACGCAGTGAAGGATTGGGGCCCAGCCCCATCGACGGCGCCTCGGCCTCCACCAATGATGCCCGTAGCAACTCCGTCATCCTGATTTCATCGAGCACCGCTTCCACTTCTCTGGTGGCCGGTGCCAACCAGCGAGAACGTCCGGCGGCGAGGAGCAATTGCTCCTCATCCAACTTGAACAACAGCATTTCAAGCAGATTGCGCTCACGCCAGAGGGCGGTGCTGATCTCAGAGAGGCTCATGTTGGGCCGATCGGCAGCCCGGCGCAGAACTTGAGTAATTAGTTTCACCCGCTGCCTCAACGGGCCATTTCTCAAGAAATGTGCCGACGTGTCGAATGGCCGATCTGATGCCGTTTACTTCCACATTGTCGAGAAGGTTGCCGGTTCAACCAGCGACTGCCGGCGGCCGTGCTCCAGCGGACCAGCCGTGGAGAAATGCCCGATCTCACGGTGAAAATCGCCCCAGCGCCTACGTTGGCGGTGTTACACGCCGCCAACCCACCCCATCGAATGCAGATGCGCCGTGTGGCCACGGCCCGCCACGCCATGGTGTTGTTGGGAGCCACCGCCGTGCAGGCAATTGTCGCGAGCGGCGCCCACCTACTCCCTCATGGTTGGCGCCAAACCGTGTCGATTGGGAACGCCATCCATACGCAGCATCGAAGCGAAGCGGAGGAGCGGAGCCTCAGTGTGTTCGGCGGAGCGCAACCGAAGGGCGTCCGGTTCAAGCACTGCGACGCAGGCCACCATCGATGCAGTATCCGTGCTGACGCACCGTACGTACAATGCCCTGTCCACCGGCGGCCACCAACTTACGCCGCATGTTCGACACATGAACTTCCACGAGATGGTCCGAGCCCGAATCCACCCAGGTTGGTCCCCATACGCCGGTCAGAAGCTCGGTGCGGCTGACCACGGCGCCGTCGCGCTGGACCAGCATCAGCAGCAGATTGAATTCGATCCGTGTGAGTTGAATCATTTCGCCCTGTAAGATTGCTTGTCGAGCAGCCACGTCGATGCTCAAAGCACCTACCACCAAGAGCTCACGATTGGTCGGATTCTGTCGACGGACCGCAGCGCGCATACGAGCTACCAGCTCACGCGGAGAAAATGGCTTCTCCACGTA
>JAYVGK010000184.1:0-3264 GCA_043772215.1 Acidimicrobiales bacterium
TCAAGCAACACCACATTCGCTTCCGTGAGATCGATCGCAATCACCAAACCAGGGAGCCCGCCGCCGCTTCCCATATCCATCAGCCGGCGAACATGCATAAGACCACGAAGTACTTCCACGAAGCCGCGTGCATGGGCAACGTGCGGTTCCAACTCGCCAGGACCCAGGAACCCCAAGTGCCGGGACTCCGACAAGATACTCAACAGAGCATCATCAGGCTGAGTCAAGCGGGCAGCAAGATCACCCGACGGTCAGGATCTTCTCCCTCAGAGATGCTGCTGATGCCGTCGATGTCATGCACCGCATCGTGAACCACTTTGCGATCCACCGCTGACATCGGCTCCATGGCCCGGCGTTCACCGGAGCTCAGTACCGCCTCCGCTACCTGCGCAGTGAAAGCCGTAAGGGCTATACGACGCTTCTCACGATAGCCAGCCACATCGAGCATCAGTCGACCCGAACGGCCCTCCGTGGCATGGTGGACATGCGTACGGACAAGTTCTTGCAGGGCGAGCAGTGTCGCCCCCTTGGGACCAACCAAAACGCCAAGGCCTTGACCATCCACCCGTACTTCGAGCGTCTCATCATCGATACGCCGATTGGTGATTTCCACTTCCAGGTTGGCGGCATGGAAAAATCCGGTCAAAAAAAGAGCGGCGGCAGCGGCCACGGCATCGAGGGCGACCGGCTCTCCGGGCACCCGAGGCGTCCGGGGTTCGGCACTGCGCGGTGGACGTGGAGCGCGCGCCTCCGGGGCAGCGACCGAATTGGAAACCCTCTTCGAAGGAGAGCGAGCAGGGCGGGCAGCGTCAGAGACACCCGCCCCCGCCGTGCCTACTGCAGCGGCGGCAGCTTCGCTGACCTTCGAGGGCTTACGTCGTCGGTCATCCTTGCCACGAGGCGTGGCTGGCTTGACTCTGGCCTTGATGCGGGCCTCGCCTCGTACTCGGCCGAACAGCCCTGCTTTGGGCTCGTCCAACACTTCGTACTCCAACTCAGTTTCGTCCACCCCGAGTTGGTCAAGAGCGCCCTCCACGGCCTCTTGAATGGTCTTTGCGGTGATCTCGACCCACTCCACGGTTACTTCTTCTTCCTCGTGTTGGCGGCAGAACCTCGAGGCGTCGAGGGTGCTGTCGGTTGACTCTTGGTTGCCACGCTGGTGGCCTTGGTAGTGCTCTTGCTGGTGGCTTTCGTCACTGCCTTGGTGGTGACCTTGCTGCCTTGACTTCCCCCACCGGCCTGCTTGCCCCCCGCACTCCCGCCCGAGCTGACAGCGGCTGGCTGCTTGGCATTAGGGACTGCCCCCTTGACCGCTGCCTTGGCGGCGATGGGATTTGATGCGGCGGTGACGTCGGTGGCCGTGGCGTCGATGGCCGTTGCTGTCTGCGGGAAGAATCGCGACAACGCTTCCTGCTGAGCAATGGTCCAGATGTTGCCAGCGATCCAATACAGCACCACGGCAGCTTGGATGTTGAACGAGATCAGGGCGAAGAAGACCGGCATCACCTTCATGATGGACTGCATCTGAGCGGCTTGGCCGGTGACTGCGGTGGTCTGCTTGCGCGCCATCATCGCCTGCTGGAGGTAACCGGTGATGCCGACCAACACCACCAAAATGAAGTACGGAATCTTCTTCGATGTAGGGCCGGCGAAACCGGACGCCGACTGGGCCAGATCCACACCCCACGACACCATGCGCCCACCACTCTTCACCAGCGACTGGGATAACTCGCTGGATGAACTGAGGTACTTGGGGTGGGGAACTCGGATCATGAGCCCGGACAATTCTCGGGTCGACGTGAGTCCGTAGATGACCCGATACAGCGCAAAGAAGATGGGCATCTGCAACAACAAAGGAAGGCAACCAGCAGCAGGGTTGATCTTGTTCTGTTTGTAGAACTTCATGAGTTCTTCGTTGAGCTTTTGCCGGTCGTCTTTGTACTGCGCCTGCAGTTGTTTCACCTGCGGCTGCACCCTTTGCATGCTTTGCATGCTGCGGGTTTGGCGAGCGGTGAGCGGGAACAGGACGAGGCGAACAGTGATCGTGAGCAGCACGATGGACACGCCATAACTCTTGGTGAACCCGTAGAACTGAGCCACCAACCACGCCAGGGCATTAAACATGCGCGGCCTTCCGTAAATGTGAAGTTTCCAAAATGGGTACCGGGTCGAAACCCAGGCCACCGCCAGGGCGGCAGCGCGCTATGCGTCTGAGTGTGAGCCAACCGCCCCGAAGTGCACCGTGGATGGAGATGGCCTCGGCTCCAAACGCAGAGCACGTGGGGGTGAAGCGACAAGGCGAGGGGCGACCCTGGCGAAGGCAACGATACCCAGCAATGATGGTGAGGAACGCAACTGCCAGTGGCGTTCGACGGGGTTTCTTCATATGAGCTGCACCCGAGCTTGGCGCAACGCACTGCGGACACTGTGTCGAAGGACGGCAAAGGGTGCCGAGGCTGCGCCTGTCAACAGACGGATGGTCACAGCCATGCCGAGCAGGTGTTCTGCCACTTCGGAAATGATCATTCTCAAGCGTCGTCGGAGAAGATTTCGATGCACGGCATTGCCAACTTGGCGGCTCACGGCCATCCCCAACCGAACAGGCTGACCATCTCCCATACGCAGGACCTTCAGTGTGACGTGCGGAGCACGACCGGACTGGCCGGACTCTCGGACGCGAATGAAGGACGAGCCTCCACGCAACGACCACACCACGGGCACAGCTTCTGCTTTGGGCTTCCGTCAGGCCGACAGATTCGAGCGGCCCTTGAGGCGACGGGCCTTCAGGATTGCCCGACCAGCGCGGGTAGACATGCGCTCCCGAAAACCATGCTTCTTGGCCCGCCGACGGTTGTTGGGCTGGAAGGTGCGCTTGGTCATGGTGGTGCTCCTCGAAACTCAGGGTAGACGCGCCAGGCGCAGACGCGCGCACCAGCACAGAACCATGGAATGCTAGGACACCT
Source organism: Acidimicrobiales bacterium (assembly GCA_043772215.1). GTDB lineage: Bacteria > Actinomycetota > Acidimicrobiia > Acidimicrobiales > JANYDT01 > JANYHQ01. Next base: position 2,964 of record JAYVGK010000184.1, read on the forward strand.
GGGAAGTACCCGTGGACGAGCACCCAAGCACGAAGGCGCGACGCAGCCCCCGTGTTACGGCCTGGAACATGGGCCCGAAGTGGGTGCTACGGTTCGGATCCCGCTTGTTCATCTGAGTCTTCCCCCCTCAGACCAGTCCAGCGTCTTCATCGTCAGCCAGGATTTCCACAGCTGTGGAGTTTATTGTGGATGCCCCAGGGGGGTCCGTGGACAACGGAGCATCAACAGTCCTATGGGACTCGTGCGCTGTGCAACTTCGCGCTCAAGTATCGGAGGCCACCTGGAACACCTGCTTTGCCGG
>JAYVGK010000185.1:0-5091 GCA_043772215.1 Acidimicrobiales bacterium
TGGTGGCCCTGGCCCGCCCATCGATCTCCGATTCTTGATGCCGTAGCGCATCAAGTGAGGTGGCACGCCCTTGTGCCTCTTCGAACGCGCCCACCCCCCGTGGACGTATCTCCCCACTGCAACAACCAATGAAAGGACTTACCCAATGGTGCAACGAAAGAAGCTTCTCAAGAGCATTCCGGCTATCGGCCTAGCCGCCGGCATGGCCTTGACGATGACGACACGGGCCAACGCCTCCAGTCACCGCGAGGCCCCGGCCATCAGCGAAGATCCGGTGGCGGACCTCACCGACGTATATGCGTTCGTGAGCCCCGACAATGCCGCAGCCACCACGCTCGTGATGGACGTGAACCCGTTCGAAGAGCCAGCTGGCGGACCAAACTTTCACCGCTTCGGCGATGACGTGCTCTATGAGTTCAACATCGACAACAACGGTGACGCAGTGGCAAACATCAAGTATCAGTTCCGCTTCAAAACCACTTACTCCAATCCCGCCACGTTCCTCTACAACACCAATCAGGTGACGTCGTTGAACGACCCCGATCTCAATGTACGCCAGACGTACACCGTGACCGAGGTCAAGGAAGGCGTTTCCAAGGAGATCGGAACAGGCGTGATTGCCGCGCCGGCCAACGTGGGGCCCCGCTCCATGCCCAACTATCGGGCGCTGGCTGACGCTGCCGTTGGATCGTTGGAGAATTCCACCATGAAGGTGTTCGCAGGTCCTCGCGACGACCCCTTCTTTGCCGACCTCGGAGCCATCTTCGACCTCGGTGGTCTGCGTCCGTTGAATCAGGCTCATCTCATCCCGTTGCCCACCGCTCCTGGACGCGACTATTTGGCCGGCTTCAACGTGCATTCCATTGTGTTGCAGCTTCCTTCAAGCCGTATCACCAATGGTGATCCGGTGGTTGGTGTGTGGGCCACTACGTCTCGTCGGGTGCCTGGTGTGGGCGGAGCATCCGACACGTGGAAGCAGGTGGCCCGTTTGGGTCAACCGCTGGTGAATGAGGTCATCGTGCCGGTCGGTGCCAAGGACCTGTTCAACAGTTCCTCACCCGACAAGGATATGCAGTTCGCCAAGGGTGTGCTGGAGCCGGAACTGGGCAAACTGATTCCGGTACTGTATCCGGGTGTCAAGGTGCCCACCGTGGTGAACGCAGGACTGGGACTGGGCGGACGTGAGGATCTGGCCACGATTTTCCTCACCGGTATTCCGGGCCTGAACCAGCCGAAGGGCGTGAAGCCCTCCGAGCAGTTGCGTTTGAACACCTCTATAGCCAAGACCGCATTCCCCAATGGTCGCGCACTGTCAGATGATGTTATCGACACCGCCTTGCAGGTTGTGGCCGGAGCCACGGACTTCTCCAAGGAATACAAGGTGTTCCCCAACAATGCTCTTGGAGACGGAGTCAATTTCAATGACCGCGAGTTCTTGAACCGATTCCCGTATGTGGGCTGGCCTAACGATGGGTACAACACGTATCCCCAGCCTGGTACTGATCCCACCGACAACAAGCGCTGAACCACGCCATGACGACCAATGAGCAGTTGCCGTATGTTTTACCAACAACTCCCTTTGATCGTCTGGCACGCGCCGGTCGCCGACTCCACCTTCGGGTGTTGTCGGTGACCGGCACCATCGCACTCTGTTTTCTCTGTGCCGGTCTGCTGGCATTCACTCCTGCGTCGAATGCTCTTGCCGCCACGCCCACCACCACCCTTGCTCGTAGTGCGACGGCTGTGTCCGAACAGCAATTGGCCGCTGCCGAACAAAAGTCTCGCAACACCCCTACCAACGGTGCGGTATGGAAAGACCTAGGCCTTGCCTATATACGGCGCGCTTATGAAACTGCCGATCCGGCGTTTTACCCACTGGCCGCTACCGCACTCGATCGAGCAGGCACGTTGCTCAAGAACTCCGCCGATCTCCTAGCCGCTCGTGCCAGCCTGGCATTGGCTCGTCATCAATTTGCCAATGCTAAAACCTTGGCCACCAGTGCTTTGGCGTTGCAGCCCAACAGCTTCGCCGCCAGTATCGCCCTCGTCGATGCCACCGTTGAGCTTGGCGCCTACGACGATGCTGCAACGCTGGTTGATCGCCTCATCGATCAACGTCCAGGAGTGGCGACGCTCTCCCGTCTGTCGTATCTGCGTCAGTTGCAAGGTGACATGCTGGGCGCAGAAACCGCTATGCGCTCTGCAGTGGCTGCGGCCTCTGATGGATCCCTTGACCGGTCGGTGACACTTGCCTATCTCGGTGAGATTCTTTTGGAACGAGGCAAAGGTGAGGCTGCCACTCGGGCGTTTCGTGGGGCACTGACCGTCAACCCTTACTCTGCGGTGGCCGCCATGGGCCTGGCTCGTCTACAGGCTGGCGCTGGTGACTGGGCAGCAGCCGCATCCACCTTGGATGCGCTCACCGATCGGGTGCCTGTGCCGGGTGCATTGGGCCAGCGCGCCGATGTGGCCCGTGCCCGCCACGATCGCCCTGGCGAACTGGCGGCCAACCAACTGGTAGACGCCAGTATCAATTTGTTCCGGGCCAATGGAGCTGTGGTGGATTCCGAACTAGCCATCCTGTTGGCTGATCGTGGCCCGGCCAGCAGCGGACCGGCCTTGGCGGCGGCTCGCAAGGCCTACGCAGATCGCCACACCATCTTCACCGAGGACGCTATGGCGTGGGCCTTGTTTCAGTCCGGACAGGCCAAGGCAGCGGTGCAATACGCCACCAGGGCAGTGTCCCGTCGTCCCGCAGTGGCGTCGGTACGATGGCACGCCGCCGCCATCTTTGCGGCGGTGGGAGACACTGCGTCGGCGCGAACGGAGCTGTCCGCAGCCATTGCCAACCGCTGGTTCTCTGCGTCTCAACTCTCTGCATTGTCCACCCTCGCTACCAAACTAGGAGTGCAGTCATGATCACCAGCCGCCGGGTCGCATTGGTGTTCACGCTGATGGTGATTGGTTTGATGGGCTTGGCACCCGGTGCCGCCAGCGCCCACCCGCTGGGCAACTTCACCACCAACACCGCCACACGATTGGTGGTGGGCCCCCATCAACTGGACGTGCTCTACGTGGTGGACATGGCCGAGATCCCCACGCTCAAGGTCCGCCAGCAGTTGGGTGTTGTGACGGGTGCGGTGCCAGCGGTTGCGGCCAACCCATGGCGAGACGCTCAATGCCAAACGTTGAGATCAGGTCTCACTATCAATCGCAACGGCACAGCCCAGCTACTGACGGCCATGCAGGCCGTGGTGATGTTCAATCCAGGGCAGGCGGGGCTCTCCACGTTGCGTTTGGAATGCAACTTCCGGTCCGTTTCCGATGCTGCGAATTCGGTGCCCAGCAACATTGAAGTGGTCGATACGAACTTTGCTGACCGCCTCGGATGGCGGGAGATCACTGCGTCTGGTGCAGGCATGCAACTGCAGGGTTCCATCGCCACCGAATCACCCACCAACCTGCTGCGTTCGTACTCTGCCGGCGCGGTATCGGCACCGCTACATCAGAAGAACGCAACGTTCACTGCGCAGCCTGGAATGTCGACCACCACGGCTAATTCGTCCACGGCAGCACCGGCGCCGCTTACTGTCGCGAACCGCGGTAACGATGGGCTCACCGACCGCTTCCAGGCGTTGGTGGCCCGTCGCCACATCACCTTTCCGTTTGCTGTGGGCGCCATGATGCTGGCCGTGGTCCTCGGCGGACTGCACGCCATGGCCCCCGGACATGGAAAGACGATCATGGCTGCGTACGCCGTGAGCCGACGAGGCGGCAAGGGCGACATAGTCTCCATCGGTGCCACTGTCGCACTCACCCACACGGTGGGGATCATGGTGCTCGGCGCACTGGTGTCGGCCACCTCCGTGGTGTCACCAGAGCGCACCCTGCGATGGGCGTCGGTGGCCTCAGGAGTACTGGTGATCGGTGTGGGCCTCACCCTTGTGCGAGGACGAGTGCGAGCGGCGCTGCACAACCGTCGGCAACCGTCCGGAACAGATCTTCTGCATGCCAATCATCAGCACACAGATCATCCACATGACGACGACCATCCTCACGACCACGACCATCCTCATGACCACTCACAGGAGCACGACCACCTGCACAACCACGACCACCCGCACGAGGATGGCGTCATCACCAAGGCCCATCCCAGCGATGACCGATTCATCGTCACCAGCCACGCCCATGGTGGATGGCAACACGACCATGTCCTGCCCGCCCCCGGCGCGCTGGTGCGCCGGCGCGAGCTCATCGCCATGGGTCTAGCGGGTGGAATGGTGCCGAGTCCATCGGCGCTGGTGGTACTGCTGGCCGCCATTGCGTTGGGGCGGGTGCCGTTCGGAGTGGGCCTGGTGTTTGCTTACGGAGTGGGTTTGGCCAGTACCCTCATTGCTGCTGGCCTACTCCTGGTCCGTTTCGAAACTCGGGTGAGGCGCTGGACGTCCAATAGAAACTCACCGTTGGGAGCACGATTGGTGGTGGCCGTCAATGCCTTGCCCATCGTGTCCGGCGTGGCCATCGTGGGTGCAGGTTTGCTCCTGGTGATTCGCTCGGTGGCCAAGCTGTGACTCAGTTCTGTACCAAGCCAGCCACCACATTGATGGTGACCGCCACCACCACGGTGCCGAACACGAACGACAGCAGCGCTTGGCGGGTGACCGTGGCGCGGATGGCGCGACTGGTGATGTCGGTATCAGAAACCTGATACGTCATGCCTACGGTGAATGCCACATAGGCAAAGTCGGCATAGGCCGGCGGTTCATTACCGAAATCGATACCGCCCGCTTCGGTGAAGAATTCGTGGGCATAGCGCAGCGTGAAAACGGTGTGCAACACGGACCACGAGAGGGCAATGGCGGCCACGCACAGAGCGGTAAGCGCTCCTTGGCGAGCGCCACCAAGTGATGAGGCGTGCAGAAGTCCGAATCCCACCCCCACCAGGCTCATCGTGGATGACGCAACGAGGATGAGTCCGGTCTCGGCCCTCGTCTCGTCTTCCTTCATCGCTCGCTGAGCGGTCTGCGTGGCATCCATCGGGCCAATGGTGAGCCAGGTCCACGACAAGAACACCGCTGCCGTCACCGCCCA
>JAYVGK010000186.1:0-6907 GCA_043772215.1 Acidimicrobiales bacterium
GGCGCAGGTGCCCAGATCAAGGGTGGCGAAACGCTGGTGTTCGTGGTTGACCTCCTAGGCGTGAAGTAACGGCCCTCCCGCCAGCTTTGGCAACCGGGCACGTGGCCGTCTTTGCATGATGCGCCTGACGCAGTGGACAGGGCGTCGCAGCGGAGGGCCACTTGGCTGCCTTCTGGGCGAGCTGGGCCGCCACCGCTGCAGAGTCCCAGTTCGTATGCGCAGGCCCTGACATGGCAGCGTGGGGTTTATGACGGTGATCACCCACGACGACGGACCGGTTCGCATCCTCACCCTGAACCGTCCTGAAGCACTCAACGCCCTCACGCCGCAGCTGCTCGAGGAGTTGGCCACGGCGCTGCAATCGGCGGCCGACGACACGGCGGTGCGGGTGGTGGTGCTCACCGGATCCGGGCGAGCGTTCAGTGCTGGCGTTGACCTCAAGGCCTTGGCCGCCGCTCCGCCCGCCAGCGGCAACGTGGCCGACTCGCTGAACGGGCCCGCCCGGCGCTGTACCGAATTGCTCTCCAGTATGGCCAAGGTCACCATTGCCAAGGTCAACGGGTTTTGTTTCACCGGGGCGTTGGAATTGGCATTGGCCTGCGATCTGCTGGTGGCCGCCGACGAAGCCAAGATGGGTGACACCCACGCCAAGTGGGGGCTACGACCCACATGGGGCATGAGCGCACGACTGGTGCAGGCGGTGGGCGTGGTGCGAGCCCGTGAGTTGTCCTATACAGCTCGCATGTTTACCGGCGCCGAGGCACTGGCATTCGGTTTGGCTTCGTACTCGGTGCCACTCACCGAGTTGGATGCCAAGGTGGCCGAGGTGGCAGCCGCCATCGTGGCCAACAGCCCTGAGGCCATCACCGCATACAAAGACCTCTACCGCAACGCCCAGGACCGCAGCCTCAGTGATGGTCTGTCGTTTGAATATGCCACCCACTATCCAATGTCCGGATCAGGCAGCCGACTGGATTCATTCGGCAAGTAGGGCGGGGCCGACAACGCCGTCAGGACATACCCAGTTGCCGGGCCGCTGCAGTGGCCGCCGCTGCCAGCAACACCACGGCGATGAAGCCAGCGCGCCGAGACAGCGCCACCACTGCCACCCCCAAGCCCACGCCACGAGCGTCGAGCACCAAGTGACCCTTGGTGGCAAACGCCGAAGTGATCACCAGTGCCGCCAGTAGCGCCGCCGGCATACGGGTCACCACCCGCTCGAACAGCGGCGGCAACGTTCGATTACCCAGCAGCAGTGGACCCGCCGACTTCAGCGCATACGTGCCGGTGGCCAACACGACCAGCACAATCCAACCAGATCTCATGCTTTGGTCCTACGCGCAGGGATGAGTACCACCAACACCGCCGCCGCCGATGCCACGATGGGGATGCCTGGCGGTGCATTGGGAATGAGTATCAACGCGATGATCCCTCCGAGGATGGCCACGGTCCGAGCCTCGGCCTGCTTCAACCGAGGCCACAGCAACGCCGCAAACGCCGCCGGTACCGTGGCATCCAAGCCAAGGCGCTCCACTAGATTGCTACTCGAGCCAAATGCAAGCGCGCCTACCAATGTGGAGGCGTTCCAGGTGGCAAACACTCCCAACCCGCCCGCCAGGTAACCCACGTACCGGGCCCGTTGACCGGTTTGTGCGGTGGACACTGCCACTGCCTCATCGATCATCAGTTGGCTGGCAAGGGCACGGCTCCGAACGCTGCCCTTCAGAGTGGGAGCCATCACCAAGCCATAGACCAACGACCGGATGTTGAGCAGCAACCCCGCCCCGATCGCCGCCGCTGCTCCTCCCCCATCACCGAGCACTCCCACCGATGCAAACTGGGAACCTCCACTGAACACCAGTGTGGAAAATCCCGCAGCTTGAACCCAGTTCAAGCCCGCCCTGGTGCACGACACTCCAAAGGCCAATCCGAACGGGATGAGGGCAAGAGCAATGGATCCGGCTTGGCGAATAATGGTTGCCCTGACGTCAGGCTCGACACCCCAACGTTGCGATGTTGCTGACATGGCTCCAGTCTCTCGCACCGACGGCAATCGGCAGTCTACGTTTGCGGTTGATGAGCGTCCCCCCCCTTTCCGAGTTCCCCTCCACCCCGGAGCAGCTGAGCACCGCCTGGCTCACCGAGGTTCTGCGGGCCAACCAGGTCAACATCGATGTGGCAGCATTCGAGTTCACTCGGATAGGCACCGGCCAGATAGGCCAGAACGTACGTATACGTATCACGTACGGGGTTGATGCTCCTGCAGATGCGCCTGCCACATTGGTGGCCAAGTTCGTGTCACCGGATGCCACCAGCCGGGCCACCGGTATGGCAATGGGCAACTATGAGCGCGAGCGGAATTTCTATCGCTCCATGGCGCCGATGTTGCGAGCTGCTGGTATGCGGGTACCACGGTGCTGGGCGGCAGAGTTCGACGCGGCCCGGGAGGCCACCGTGGTGGTGCTCCAAGACATGGCGCCGGCCGAACAGGGCGACCAATTGCTCGGTTGCACCGTGGCCGACGCGGAAGTGGCTATAGGCCAAGCCGCCATCCTCCACGCCACGTTTTGGGAGTCGCCGCTACTGCACAGCACTCCGTGGCTGCGACCCCCCGTCGATGAGCAACGCGCCGCCCAACTGAAAGGGTTGGTGACCATGATGTGGCCCGCATTCGTGGACCGCTATCGGAATCGGCTCACCGCCGATGCCGAGGCATTGGGAAACCGCTTGGTGGAGGTGGTGGATCGTTGGGCATTGTCACGTACCGGTCCGTTCACCATCACCCACGGCGATTTTCGGATCGACAATCTGTTGTTCGGTGATGAACCCGATCGGTGGGCGGTGGCAGTTGATTGGCAGACGCCTGATGTGGGGGTGGGAGGACTCGACATCGGTTACTTCATCGGTGCCGGTTTACTGGAGGTCGATCGCCGTGCTCATGAAAAGCGACTGGTGCATCTATGGCACAACCAGTTGTTACGTCTCGGCGTGACTGGGTACAGCTGGGACAAGGCGTGGGACGATTATCGACAAGGCCAGTTCGCCGGGATCATCATGGCCATCGTGGCGTCAATGATCACCGAGCGCACGCCGCGAGGCGACGAGATGTTTTGGGCCATGGGCAGTCGGCACTTCCAGGCCGCCTTGGACCTCGACGCCGCCTCCCTCCTCCCCCAGTAGTCGGCCCCCAACCGGGGTGGGGGGCGGGGAGCAGGTCCGCCTTCAGCGGAGCGCTTCGGGGAGATCATCGACGTGCACGATCCGCAGCTCCTGTACGGCGCGAGTGAGCGCCACATACAGCGCCCGAGCACCACCATCACGCTCGGCCACGATGGCTGATGGTTCCACTACCAGTACCGCATCAAACTCCAACCCCTTGGACGCCACTGCCCCGAGCACCACCACCGATTCGTCCAGCGAAGCGGCTCGTCGGGCATCGCCCGCAGTGAGCCCCATAGTAGTAAGCGCGCCGAGAATATCGTCCAACAGATAGTCTGGACCCACCACGCCAACCGTGGTCCACATGGCTGCCATCTCCGTCGCTTGTTCGGCTATGGCAGCCAACCGCAACGTTGCATCAACCCTCGACACCAAAGGTGCAGCGCCGCTCTGGCGGACCGACTTCGATGGTTTCACTCCAGGCGCCGCCACCGTCAACAGACGGTTGGCAAACTCCAGAATCACTGCCGGTACGCGATACCCCAACTCCAGTTCATCCACGCGGCCCCGCACTCCGCCCGCAACCTCCAGATGAGTGATGGCCTCATCCCACGATGTCTGGGCGGCGGCACTGGTGGCCTGAGCCAAGTCGCCCAGTACGGTCATGGAACGTTTGGGTGAACGACGTGCCACCATCCGCAGTTCCATGGCCGACAGGTCTTGGGCCTCGTCCACCACCACATGACCAAACACTCTCGCCACACCCGCAGTGCGGGCTTGGGCTTCGTCCAACAACGCCAGATCGGCCCTCGTCCAGCGCTCGTCCTTCACCGACGCGGCGCTCTTGCGCCGCAGCAATTGCTGCTCCTCGACGCTCAGCAATCCCTGGGCCGCTGACGTCATGGCCTTGGGTTTACCCAGCAATGAACGGATGAGGGCCGGCGCGCTCATGGTGGGCCATAGCTTGTCCAGCAGCGCCTTGAACTCCTTGCGGTTGCGCAGATCACTGTGGAACGACGCGCTGTGCGATGGGTCGGCACTGGAGCGCGTTTCGTATGTCTTCCATACCAGCTGCATCATCAGCGTACGTAGTACTTCACGGGAATCATTGGTGGGCAGGTTGCGACTCATCTGGGTGGTCACCAGTGCGGCCAACTCTGCTGCGGCCACGGTGATGACCCCGTACGCCGTCGGTATCACCACATCGTCGGCCGGGATCACAATGCGGTCCTCCACCAAGCGTTTCACCACGCGCGCCATCCGAGCATCACCCTTCAATCGCAGCACCGCTTCGCTGTCGTCCACCCCCCGCACCGCAAACATGCCCGCCACCAGTCCGTCAACAGTGGTTTGGTGGACCGACGTTTCGCCCAGCGATGGCAACACCTGGGCGATATAGCGAAGAAACAACTTGTTGGGTCCCACCACCAGCAATTGGGTGCGCTGCAACTCGCGACGGTGCTCGTAGAGCAAGTACGCCGCCCGATGCAATCCCACTGCTGTCTTCCCTGTACCAGGACCACCTTGCACCACCACCAGATCACTCAATGGGGCCCGGATGATCACATCCTGTTCGGCCTGAATGGTGGCCACGATGTCGCGCATCTCGCCGCTCCGGGCCCGGTCCAACTCGGCCAGCAGCGGGTCGGGCACTCCGCCACCGCCGCCACCGTCGGCCCGGCCATCGGGGTTGGAAAAGTCTTCGTCGAACAACCCCGCCAACACCCGACCCTCCACTGCAAAACGACGGCGGCGAGCCAATCCCTGCGGGTCCACCCACGTGGCCCGGTAGAACGGCACGGCCACTGGGGTCCGCCAATCCACCACCACTGGGTCGCCCTTGGTGTCTTCCACGTGACGGCGCCCCACGTACCAGCGATCGCCCTCCTCCTCGTCTATGCGACCGAACGCCAACGCCGCTCTGGACTCGGCCAACGCCGTCAAACGTCGTTCCAGATTGTGCTGGATGGCGGCAGTATCGAACGCGTCAGTGAGTGCGGCGTCTCGCCGAGTGTGATCGAGAGCCAGTTGGGCGCGCTGGCGCATGGCATCCAGACAGGCGTAGGCAAGCGCCAAGTGGGCCTGCTCGTGATCGAGTTCCACCGCTTGTTCGTCCATAGGGACGAAGGAGATTAGCCGCCGAGTTGGTGCGCCACGTCACTGATGACCGCCGCCGCTCGGCGCAGATCAGCCTCGGGCGCCGCGGCGAAGGCCAGGCGGGCACTTCCGGCCGGTGACTCGCTGAGGTGATACGACCTTCCTGCTCCAATCCGAACACCTCGAATAGCAAGCGCGCTGATGAACGTGGACTCGTCGATGTGCCCCGCCAGTTTCAGCCATAGCGCAACGCCACCGGTGGGCACATCACACCTCACCAGATGACGCACGGGCAACAGCGCCTCCACCGTCACATCTCGACGGTGGCGCAGCGTGGTGCGCATGGCGGCTAGGTGACGAGGCCATCCCGCAGCCGTGAGCGCCTCCAAGGCGGTCAACTGCAACAACGGACTCACGAAGAAGTCACTGATGAGGCGAGCCGAACGCAGTCTCGCCAGGGCCGGACCGCGCGCCACCATGGCGGCCACCCGCAAACCCGGCGCCACGATCTTGGACAACGACCGCAGGTAAATCACGTGACCATGCTCATCGAGCGTGGCCAACGGCGGCGGTGTGGTGAGACTCAGATCCAGGTCGCGCACCCAGTCATCCTCCACGATGAACACACCGAGGCGATGGGCGATGTCGAGCAATTCCAGGCGACGCTCGGAGGACAACACCGAGCCCGTGGGATTGGCATGGCGGGGCTGCACCACAATGAGGCGAGCCCCGGACTCATTAATGATGCGCTCTAAAAGATCTGTACGCAGACCATATGCATCTGTAGGAACTGGAACACAGCGCAAACCCGACATCACGGCCGCGGCAATTGCCCCCGGATAGCAGGGCTCCTCCAAGATCACCGCCGAACCGTGCGGAACGAGGGCGCGGAACACGCTGTCCAAACCCGCTTGGGCGCCGGGGGTGACCACCACGTCGCGCTCACTCCACGACGGTCCCAGTTCGGCCGCAAACAACGCCCGCAGTTCGGCGATGCCCTGTGGTGGCACCCGTACCCATGCTGCAGAACGACGGGCGGCCCGGCCCGCAGCGGCCCCCAGCAATCCCACGGGGTGTAGCGACGAGTCTGGAAAACCGTTGTCGAGCACGATGGCATCGCCAGTGGCTCCCATCATCAAATGATCGAGGCCGGCGGGCACCTGTGGGGCACGACCCAGAACCGGTGTTTGCCATGCCATGTCCCCCAGCTCCAATGGTGGGCGAGGAGGCGGCGCCGCCGACACGAACGTGCCCGACCCAGGTCGGAGGGTCACCAACCCTTCCGAAGCCAGTCGTTGCATGGCCCGGTGCACGGTAATGGGTGAAGCATGCAGTGTGCGCTGCCATTCGCGCACCGATGCCACACGCGCCCCCGGTGCCAGTTCCGCCACCCGGGTGCGGATGAGTCGTTCAAGGGTGTCCACTGCGTTATCGTTGGAAGTGACCACGGTAGATAACGTTATCAACGGGACCAAGCGAGCGCATCCCTCGTCGCGACGCGCACTGGCCCTCGGTTTCTTGGGGGTGGCGTGCTTCTCCTTGACCTTTCCGGCTACCCGTAAGGCGGTACCCACCCTGGGGCCGTGGCTGGTGACGTTCGGGCGTGCGGCCATTGCCGGGGTGCTGGCCATCGTGGCCCTACGTCTCCATC
>JAYVGK010000187.1:0-1797 GCA_043772215.1 Acidimicrobiales bacterium
TCAGTGAATGCCGCCGTCCAGTCCTTGGCCTCGGTGGTGATGGGCCCGGTGATGGGATCGAAGATCTTCACGTCGTGCAGATTTTTCTCGTCGTCGTGCTCGGCGAACGAGTAGCCCTTGCCCTTGTCGGTGAGCACATGAATGACGATGGCCCCGTCGTAGGTGGCGGCGTTACGTAGTGTTTCTTCGAGGAGTTCGATGTCGTGGCCGTCCACGGGTCCTACGTAGCGCACGCCGAGTGCTTCGAAGAAGGCGTGGGGTTCCCCCACGATCTCGCGCAATGCCGCCTTCACCCCTTTGACGGTGCGTCGGCCAAGGCCTCCCACCAGCGGCAGGTTGTTGATGATGGCCTCACTGCGCTTCTTGCCTCGGTGATACATGGGCTTGGTGCGGATGCGGCTTACCGTCTTGGTGAGGTTGGACACCGTAGGTGCGTACGACCGGCCGTTGTCGTTGAGCACGATGACCACCCGGCTGTTGGAGTGCCCGAGGTTGTTGAGCGCTTCGTATGCCATGCCGCCGGTCATGGAACCGTCACCGATGACCGCCACCACGTGGCGACGACCGGATTCACCGGACGCCTTCATGGCTTCGGCTACCCCATGGGCGTACGACAGCACTGTGGAGGCGTGACTGTTTTCTATCCAGTCGTGCGGGCTCTCCACCCGGTTGGGGTAACCCGACAAGCCGCCCGGCTGGCGCAGGTTGGCGAACTGCTCTTTGCGGCCGGTGACGATCTTGTGGACATAGGCCTGATGACCGGTGTCCCACAGCAGTATGTCGCTCGGGGAGTCGAATACTCGGTGGAGGGCGAAGGTGAGTTCCACGACGCCCAGGTTGGATCCCAGGTGTCCGCCAGTGGCAGCCACGGCGGTAACGATGAACTCACGGACCTCGGCGGCCAGCGTGTTGAGCTGACCAGGATCCAGTGACCGCAGATCAGTGGGGGAGGAGACGCCATCGAGCAGCATGAACTTCAGACAGTACCGCCGCTCTGGCACCACATTGGTACCGGGACGTGGGGGAATGGTGGAGATTCCGGACACACCCGCCCGGGTATGGACCTCCTTGTGTCCCCTCATTGCCCGTGGCATCACGTGGGTGTCATGAGTGTGTGGCATGGAGGGGTGGCATGAGTGGTTGGGCCGGTAGCGTGGGATTCAACATGGGTCCCCGTTTTCAGTACTTGGCCCTGTTGGCGTTGTGTCTCGGTGGCACGGCGTTCTTGGAAGTTCGCTTTGATGCACGGGTGTGGCGCCGGCCGTTGCTGGTGATTCGGGCTCTGGCCCTTCCCTGGCTGGTGTTCAACCTGGCCAACGAGGTGGCGGTGTTTCGTGGACTGTGGTTTTACAGCGCCTCCTACACCACTGGCTGGACCGTGCCGCGACGCTATCCAGTGGAGGAGATGTGCTTCTTCGTGGCCATTCCCATCTGTGCCTTACTCACCTTCGAGGCCGCCTCGGCGGTGTACGCCGGTCGGGTGGTGCCGCCGTGGGCCCGCAACCGCTCTCCGATCAGGCTCACCCCACTTGCAGTGAGCCCGATTGTGCCTCTGCGTCGGCGGTGGTCAGCCGCCGTTGTGGCCAGCGCCACCTTGGCGCTGGCGGCTCTGGTGCTGCTGGTAGCGGTGATCCAAGACGCCAGGACAGATCCGGTGGTACGGGCCGGTTTGCGGCACGACTACGTCTTGTTGGTGAACCGCTTCGACTACAACCTCCCCGAGTACCCCATCATCGTGGTGTTCTTGGCCGCCTTTGTCCTAGCGGTGGAGTTCGGCTGGTGGCGTACCGACATCTT
>JAYVGK010000188.1:0-2472 GCA_043772215.1 Acidimicrobiales bacterium
GAAAAGGGCGAACGCGAGATCATCCATTCCGTCATCGAGTTCGGCGACACAGTGACGCGCGAAGTGATGGTGCCCCGCCCAGACATGGTCACCGTGGCCGCCACCGCCACCATCCACGAGGCCATGGATTTGGCCATCAAACACGGTTTCAGTCGCATCCCGGCATCACGTGAATCCAAGGACGATATCGCTGGCATCGTGTACGTCAAGGACCTCATGAGGGCCAGCCGCGACGGCCGGGCCGACGAATCCGTGGGTTCCATTGTGCGCCCAGCGCGTTTTGCCCCCGAAGGCAAACGAGTGGCCGAGCTCATGCGGGAGATGCAGGCGCTGAAATACCACATGGCCATTGTGTTGGATGAGTACGGCGGCACCGCAGGGTTGGTGACACTGGAAGATCTCATCGAAGAACTCGTGGGGGAGATAGTGGATGAGTACGACGTGGAGGAGCCGCAGTTGGAGCGACTTCCCAACGGCGATGTACGGGTCACGTCCCGCATGCTCATTGATGAACTCAATGATCTGCTCGATGTCGAGTGGCCCTCCGAAGACTGGGATTCGGTAGGCGGACTGGTGTTCAACTTGCTTGGCCATCCTGCAGCCGAAGGTGAGACGGTTGAGTACCACGGCCACCGTTTGCGTGCTGAGAGGGTCAAGGGCCGTCGTATCGGTCGGGTCCGTATCACCAGCATTGCCGACCCCGAGGACAGTGGTCTAGAGGCGTTGCTCTACGAGGCGTGAGCCGTAGTGAGCCTGCGCTCCTAACGGGCAGGGCTCCAGCTAAGGTCTGGAAGGTGAAATCGGGGTTCTGCTCCATCGTGGGCCGCCCCAATGTCGGCAAGTCGACGTTGGTGAACCGTATTTGCGGAACCAAGGTGTCCATCGTTTCCGACAAGGTGCAAACCACCCGTACCCAGGTACGCGGCGTGCTCACCATGCGTGACGCCCAAATCGTGTTCGTGGATACGCCCGGCATCCTCAAACCACGGACCCTCCTGGGGGAGCGTACGAACGCCGCCGCCACATCGGCGCTGTCCGGCGGAGTGGATGTGGTGATGGTGATGATCGACGCCACCATGCCGCTTGGCAAGGGAGATCGGTGGGTGGCCGAACGGGCCCCCAAGAGTTCGTTGTTGGTGGTGAATAAGGTGGACGTGGCCAGCCGGCGGGCCGTTTTGGAGCAGTTGCGCAAGGCCAGTGAAATCGGCTTCTCCGAATACTTCCCCATCTCTGCCGCAACGGGGGAGGGCATCGGTCCGCTCATCGATGTGGTGCTCGATCGCCTGCCCGAGGGTCCGCAGTATTACCCCGACGACATGATCCGTGACGTGCCCGAGGCGATCTGGGTGGCGGAGTTGGTACGTGAGCAGTTGTTACACGTCACCAACGAGGAACTCCCCCATTCCATTGCGTGTCGCGTGGTGGAGTACGAAGAGCGTGACGGCAAGGGACCGTATGTGCGCGTAGAAATCTTGGTGGAACGTGAGTCACAGAAACCCATCGTCATCGGCAAAGGGGGCTCCGTGCTGAAGGAAGTTGGTATTGCCGTCCGGGCCCAATTGCCACCGGGCGCGTATGTGGAGTTGTTTGTGAAGGTGGCCAAGGACTGGCAGCGCAGCAACCTATTGTTGGACCGTCTGGGTTATCAGTTCCCGGGCCGTGATTGACCTCGTGTAGCTCCTCTACGCTCACCGCATGAACGTGTCGCTCGGTGTGATGTTCCGCTGTACTCGCGCAGCCGAGGATTTGGTCCCCATGGCAGTGGCCATGGAAGCAGCCGGAGCCGACGAGTTCTGGGTAGTGGAGGATTGCTTCTACGGCGCTGGCATTGCGACGGCCGCTACGGCATTGGCGGCCACCGGTCGGATGGGGGTGGGACTGGGGATAGTTCCGGCGGTGGCCCGAAATGCGGCATTCACAGCCATGGAGTTCGCCACCCTGGCGTGCCTGTATCCCCAACGTTTCCATGGCGGAATTGGCCACGGAGTGGGTGCGTGGATGCGTCAGATAGGGGCGTTTCCTTCCAGCCAATTGGCTGCCCTCGAGGAGGTGGCTCTGGCGGTTCGACAACTCCTGGCCGGAGAACTGGTCACCATCCATGGGGAACACGTCCATCTCGATGCCGTGAAGCTCAACCACCCGCCGTCGACGGTGCCCCTGGTATCGCTGGGGGTACGAGGTCCAAAATCACTGGCAGTGTCAGGGTACGCGGCAGACGGCACAATCCTGGCTGAGGCCAGTTCCCCTGCTTATGTCACAGCCGCACGCGCGCATATCAATGCGGTCAGACCTCACCGCATCACGGTGTTTGCCTGGGCTGTTCCCGACATCGAAGCTGGACGTATGGCAGTTGCATCTGTGATGGCCGACCCCCTCAACGACGCTCATTGGGAGCCACTCGGGATCACCGCCGATGTCGTTGCATGGCGCAAGGATGGGGCAGGCGTAGGCGCCATACCGGAGCGTTGGGTT
>JAYVGK010000189.1:0-8593 GCA_043772215.1 Acidimicrobiales bacterium
GGATCATTCATTGCCGTCACGGTGGTCCGGTCCACCTGGATGCGCAGTGCCGTAGGTGCACTTATCACTGGACTGCAAACCATGCCGTCCATCGCCTGGTTCCCACTGGCCATCGTGTTGTTCAAACTGTCCGAGCAGGCAATCGCCTTTGTCATTGTTCTCGGAGCCGCACCATCCATTGCCAATGGCGTCATATCTGGCGTGGATCACATACCGCCGCTGTGGTTGCGGGCCGCTCACACCATGGACGCCCGAGGCGTATCGCTGTGGCGTCACGTGATTGCCCCGGCCGCTTTGCCCAGCGTCATCGGTGGGCTCAAGCAGGGTTGGGCTTTTGCGTGGCGCAGCCTCATGGCGGGCGAGCTTCTGGTAATCATCGCCAACCGTCCCTCACTGGGCGCCAAGTTGCAGTTTGCCCGCGAGCTGTCCGATGCGCCGGGGCTCTTGGCCCTCATGATCGTCATTCTCATTCTTGGTATTGCCGCTGACTCTGCCTTCGCCGCTGTCGACCTACGAGTCCGGGCCCGCCGAGGTCTACTCATCACCACGTCCTGACTCAACTCACCCCCATCGGAGATCCCCATGTCCACCACCGTTGTACAAACGCGCCCACATCCGACTCATCACCGCCGACGAGGCGCTCCGCTCCTGGTAGCGGCGGTCGCTCTGGCCATTGTCGGTGCCAGTCTGCCCGCCGGAGGCGCAACCACCACCAAAAAGACAACGAAGGCCACCAAGGCCACACCGAAACCCACCACCAAGCCCGCCGAGACACCGGCCACGGTGAAGCTGAAATCCGGCAAACTTCGCCTGGGCTTCTTCCCCAATGTCACTCACGCGCCAGCACTGGTTGGCGTCGAGAAAGGGTTGTATTCAGCGGCGCTGGGACCGGACGTCAAATTGGAGACATACAGCTTCAATGCCGGACCAGCCGCAGTTGAAGCACTGTTCTCCGGCGCCATCGACGCCGCCTACGTCGGACCCAACCCTGCCGCCACAGCGTTTGCCAGGTCCAAGGGCAAAGCTATCCGTATCATCGCCGGCAGTACCTCCGGCGGGGCGTTTCTGGTGGTGAAGCCAGGCATCAACAGCGTCGCCGACCTCAAGGGCAAGAAACTGGCCACGCCGCAACTCGGCGGCACGCAGGACATTGCGTTGCGCTACTTCCTCAAATCGAAGGGTCTCAGCAGTACTGTGGAAGGTGGGGGCGACGTGTCGATCCTCCCTCAAGAAAACGCCCAGACGTTGGAAACGTTCCGAGCCGGCGGTATCGATGGCGCCTGGGTGCCCGAGCCTTGGGCCACCCGACTGGTGGCCGAAGCCGGTGCCAGGGTGCTCGTTGATGAGCGCGACCTGTGGCCCAAGCAATCGTTCACCACCACGATCCTCATCGTGCGTACCGATTTCCTCAAGGATCGGCCCGACATCGTAGAAGCACTGCTGCAGGGCCATGTTGCGGCCGTTGACTTCACCGTCAACAATCCGACCAAGGCCCAGGACGCTGCCAACAGCCAAATCGAGAAGCTCACAGGCAAGAAATTGGCGGCGTCGGTGATCAGCAACTCGTGGGTGAACCTCACCTTCACCAACGACCCCGAGATCAGCACCATTAAGGTGGGCGCTCAGCACGCCACCGACGTCGGCCTGCTCGACAAGACCGACCTCACCGGCATCGAAGATCTCACGCTGCTCAACAAGGTCTTGGCCGCGGCTGGCAAACCAACCGTCAGCGATTGACCATCGTCGCCTGTGCTGCGATCCACTCATCACGCGTCAACATCTGAGTCCAGCAACCAAACTCATCGAGATCGTCGGGACTGAAAAGGGCGTGTCGCACCTCAGGTGCGGTCATTGCGGCGGTGTACGCATCGAGGTCGCTCTCCACAAAGGGCCGCAGCCGAAGCCGTTCCGTTTCGATTACGGGACAGTTGCTCATGGACCGACGTTCTGGCGCTGACCCATAGTGTGCGGGCATGGCTACCACCACGCCCGGGCTTGTCTGCGGGCATCATCATCTCTATTCGGCGCTGGCCCGTGGCATGCCGGCGCCCCCCGGGCCCACGTCGAACTTTGCCGCCATCTTGGAGCAGGTGTGGTGGCGGCTCGACTGCGCGTTGGATCTGGAGATGTTGGAGTGGTCCGCCAAACTCGGTGCTCTGGAAGCACTGGAATGCGGCACCACCGCCATCATCGATCATCACGAAAGTCCCAATGCCATCGAGGGCAGTCTCGATGTCATCGCCAACGCTTGCGCCGAGGTGGGTGTCAGGGTTGTATGTACTTATGGTATTTCGGATCGTCATGCCGGCCTTGGCCCCATTGCCGTAGAGGGGCAACCGGGGGCGCTCGGCCCACGACCCACCCGCATGACTGCGGCGGCGCATCGTGGTCTGGCCGAGTGCGAACGTTTCATCCGAGCGGGCGGCCGGGGCATGGTCGGCGTGCATGCAGCATTCACCTGTGCCGATGAGTCGTTGGAGGCGGCCGCTGATCTCGCCACTCGACTGGGAGTGGGCGTACATATCCATGTGGCCGAAGGTCGTGCCGATGCCGATGCCGGGGCGCGCCTAGAACATCTGTGTACAGACGATTGGCTTCTGGTGCACTGTGTGTACCTCGACCGCCCCCTGCGCGGCACCATTGCTCACAATCCTCGGTCCAACATGAACAACGCAGTGGGATACGCCCGGCCTGCGCTACGACCCAACCCGGTGGCGTTGGGGACCGACGGTATCGGGGCTGACATGCTCGAAGAGTTTCGCCTGGCCTATGTCCGCCATCGCGAAGACGATGTGACGGCATCACCGGACGCTGCTTGGTCGTGGTTGGAGAACGGCTGGAAGCTGGTGCCCGAGGCCCTCAACGACGAAGTTACCTGGACATACGATCCCGTCACTGCGTGGCATATTGCCTTCTCCCCCGGGGTACGAGCCCAGCGGGTGGTGGTGGACGGCCGTACCGTGGTGCAAGACGGCCGAGCACTCCATGTAGACGGAGCCGAGATCCGGGCCAAGGCGGCCGAGCAGGCCGTCCGGCTGTTCTCCCGGCTGTAACGCTTCACACCTGCTGTCGTTGTCGCCGGCGCAGTGGAGCACGAAACCATCGCCCAGGCTTGGACCAGAACGCGTACCAAACAGCCGTGCACTCCGCGCCACCGCTGGGCGACAGCCACGTGACCGCCCGGTGACTGTGCTCATGTAGCGGTCCAACGGCTTATGACCTTTCCGGGCGCGAAAGGGCGAGCGTCAAAACAATGCGTCAACGTCGAAGCGCGTCGAGGAGATCGGGCCGATGGCATCGAACCCAACGCGCAGCCACTATCTGCCAGCTGCGAAGGATGTGTCGGACGTCCACAAGTCGATGACAAGGGCTAACCAACGACTGCTGGCAATGGCGAAGCGACCAGTGAAAATGGCGCCGTTTGGGATCACTTCGGCCTCGAAGGTTGCGCCGCTGACCCGCAGACGAACATCATGATGTTCGAGCATCGGTCCGCCACCCAGACTCCACGCCTTGTACGCCGCCTCTTTGAGCGTGAACGCCAAGTGAGCGTCGATGGGAGAGTCGTCGTGGCGCAGGATCACCCGTGCTGTCTCCACCGAAAGCACCGTCATTGGTTCTATGTCGATGCCAATACTCCGGATGGCGATTTCGCGACTGAGCGCTGCCACGGCAAAAGTGGCGTCGTGGGCCAGCGAACCTCTCCAACCCAGCGGCAACTGCGGCGAACGGTTGGAAGTAACGCCGATGGGCAAGTCTGAGCCGATGAGCTGATGCAACAGCACACGGCCACTGGCGAACTCACGGCGCCTTCGCAACACGGCGTTTGCGACGATGGCCGCTTCATCGGCTGCGAGAGCTCGAAGGTCGGCATCGTCGATCAGACGCGATCCCACGCTGACGGCTCCGGGTACGAGGTCGTCGGCCATAGAAGAAAGCACCCTGTCGATTTCGGCTACGGCATCTATGTTCTGCGACCGCTCTGGTGGGAGTGTGTCCGGAGCATCCAAGGGATCTGCGTAGCACGCACGTGCCCAGCCCCACCACACCGGTTGGCTGCGCTGACGGCTAACTCATCTCTAGCGGGCCGTGTTTCAAGTCCACAGTAATGCGATCTTAGCAAAGTTAGCTCAAAATTATAACTTTGCTAAGATCTGTATACTTTCCTCCGTGGATCCCATAACAAACCCGTTCTCCCCAGGTGCGGGTACCCCTCCACCGGAGTTGGCCGGACGTGATGAGGTCCTTGAGTCGGCCCGGGTATCGCTGGCCCGGTTGCGGTTGGGGCGCCCCTCCAAGAGCGTGTTGCTGGTTGGACTGCGAGGAGTGGGAAAAACGGTTTTGCTCGACCGTATCCGAGAGAACGCCGAGGCCGCCGGGCTCACCACGGTGCGTATCGAAGCACCAGAGAATCGTTCGCTACCTGCGCTCATCGTCCCCCAACTCCGAGTCACCCTGCTCAAGCTGAGCCGCATCGCCAGTACCAAGGACTCTGCGGTCCGAGCGCTTCGGGCATTGGCTGGATTTGCGCGTTCGCTGAAGGTCAAGTTCGGCGACATCGAGGTAGGGATCGATTACGAACCCGAACCCGGACTGGCCGACAACGGGGATCTGGATCAAGACCTCATGGCCCTACTTGAAGCCGTCGGTATTGCAGCACAAGCGGCCCATACTGCCCTCGTCGTCTTCATCGACGAACTCCAATATGTGGCCGAGGACGAATTGTCGGCACTCATCATGGCGTTGCATCGATGCGCCCAACGGTCGTTGCCCATCACCTTGGTGGGCGCAGGGCTGCCCCAACTCCCCGGCCAAATGGGGCGGGCCAAGTCATATGCCGAGCGGCTGTTCGACTTCCCCTTCATCGGCCCCCTACCCCACGATGCCGCAACGGACGCCATCCGCAAACCGGTTGAGTCGGAGTCGGCCCACATCGATGCCGACGCAGTGGAGGAGATCGTCACTCTCACTGAGGGATATCCATACTTTCTGCAGCAATGGGGCAAATACGCATGGGACACGGCCACGGGTTCACCAATCACCCTGGACGACGTGCGATCGGCCACGGTGGAGGCGGTGGCGTCGTTGGACGAGAGTTTCTTCCGGGTGCGCTTCGACCGCCTCACCCCCTCCCAGAAACGCTACCTGCGGGCCATGGCAGAACTGGGCCCGGGCCCTCATCGTTCCGGCGACATTGCCGACGAGTTGGACCGCAAGGTCAGCTCACTGGCACCACTGCGGGCCCAACTCATTTCCAAGGGCATGGTGTGGAGTCCCGACCACGGCGACACTGCATTCAGCGTCCCGTTGTTCGATCAGTTCATGAAGCGAATCATCCCCGACGCATCGTGGCGAGAATGATCCCCACAGGCAACGGGTCAGTCGTTGGACACGGGAAGTTCCAGCAATCCACCGCCGGCCCCCAATGCACCGTTGGCGCGATACACGTCGAGCTTGGCCCGTGAGTCGGTGATGTCGAGGTTGCGCATGGTGAGTTGACCGATGCGGTCCAAGGGGCTGAATTCGCCCTTGCCGGACTCCATCGACAGGCGCTCCGGCGCATACGTGAGATGCGGACCGGATGTGTCGAGAATCGTCCAATCATCGCCGCGCCGCAACCGCAGCGTGACCTCACCGGTGATGGCGGAACCAATCCACTTCTGCATCGACTCTCGCAGCATCAACGACTGCGGGTCAAACCAACGTCCCTCGTACAGCAATCGGCCCAGCTTGCGACCAAATGTGCGGTAGTTGTCGAACGTGCCCTCGTTGTGGATGGCCGTCACCAAACGTTCGTAGGCGATATGCAACAACGCCATGCCGGGTCCCTCGTAGATGCCTCGACTCTTGGCCTCGATGATGCGGTTCTCGATCTGGTCACTCATGCCCAAACCGTGGCGGCCACCGATGGCATTGGCCGCCAGTAGTAAGTGCACTTTGGATTCGAATGTGGTGCCGTTGATGGACACGGGCCACCCCTCGGCAAAAGCCACCGTGATCACCTCGGGCTCGATGACCACCGACTGATCCCAATGGCGCACCCCCATGATCGGCTGCACCAAATCCATACCCTCGTTGAGGAACTCCAATGACTTGGCCTCATGGGTGGCACCCCAGATGTTGGCGTCCGTGGAGTACGCCTTTTCCACACTGTCGCGATACGGCAACCCTCGCGCCACCAGCCATTCACTCATCTCCTTGCGGCCACCCAACTCGTCCACGAACTGCTGATCCAGCCACGGCTTGTAGATGCGCAGATCCGGGTTCACCATGAGCCCATAGCGATAGAAGCGCTCGATGTCGTTGCCCTTGTAGGTGGACCCGTCACCCCATACATCCACACCGTCGGCATGCATGGCTCGCACCAGCATGGTGCCGGTGACGGCGCGACCCAGCGGTGTGGTGTTGAAGTACGTCTTGCCGCCCGTGGAGATGTGGAAGGCGCCGCACTGCAAAGCCACCAACCCTTCATGGACCAACTCCTCCCGGCAGTCCACCAGCCGGGATTCTTCAGCGCCGTAGACTTTGGCTCGATCGGGTATGGAGGCGATGTCATCCTCGTCGGGTTGACCGAGGTCGGCGGTGTAGGTAAACGGAATGGCCCCCTTCTCGCGCATCCACGCCACCGCCGCAGACGTGTCCAACCCGCCCGAGAACGCAATACCCACCCGTTCACCAACGGGCAACGACATCAGCACCTTCGACATGACAACCAGGCTACGTGAGAGTCCGGTCCGACGGTGCGTACGCCCGACGGAATAATGTGCGTGAGACCCGTTAGCGATCGCCACCATGGGCGACTTTCGCAACCACACCCGCCAAGTGATTGAGCGAGCCCAAATCGAGCCCGTCACCATCACCGATGGTGGCACCCCGATCGCCGTTCTCATCGCCCCGGCACACCGGACAAGGGTGGATGGGATGTCGTTGCGTGTCTGGATCAGGTCACCAGCCCCAACTGGAACGCTATGACTCAGGATTGGCCGACGACGTCGCAGCCGACCGTGGTGCTGATGACGAGCCCGGGGGGTGATGGTGGTGGCGGGACGGAGTGCCTATATAGACTATACCGGGACCGTGGCCACGATGTTCCCCGCAGGGTGGAACCCACCGCAGGCCACCGGAGTCACCGGGGCCAGCACCCCCGACGCTCGATTAAGCGACTCCCACACGAGACTCGGACAACCGCATGCTGAGTGCTCCGAACATTCAAGAAGAATCTGGAAACGAATTCCTCGTCGCCTTCGAAGTCCACGGAGTGAACGAACGTTCCGGAAACCCGGCATGCCTTTACGTTTCGTACACTTGGTGCATGACTCAGCCCGTTGCTCTCTACCTCCAGGACGCTCACACCATCCGGGAGGGTATGGACATCGTTCGTTACGCCGAGCAGCAGGGCTTCAGCGCCGTGTGGCAGGCCGAGAGCCGCCTGGTGCGTGACGCCATTCCCCCGATGGCCGCCTTTGCTGCTGTCACCGACACCATCAAGGTGGGCTCGGGCGTGGCCGACTGTTGGACGCGGAACCCGGCCCGCCTAGCCGCCACGTTCTCCACCCTCGACGACCTAGCCCCGGGCCGCATCATCCTCGGCCTCGGTGCCTGGTGGGATCCGTTGGCTGCCAAAGTGGGCATCGAGCGGGCCCGGCCTCTGACGGTGATGAAGGAGGTGGTGACCGTGGTGCGGGCACTGTTGGCCAATGAAACCGTCACGTTCCACGGATCGTATGTGCACGTAGATGGTATCGAACTGGACTACGTGTATCAGGATCGTCGAGCCAAGGACGTGCCCATCTACATCGGTGCCACCGGTATGCAGATGATGGAACTCACCGGCCAGATCGCCGATGGGGTGGTGCTCAACTATCTGGTGTCACCGGACTACAACGCGCAAGCCATGGAAGCCCTGGAGCGTGGTGCGGCCAAAGTAGGACGCAGTGCCATGGATCTGGATCGTCCGCAATTGGTGGTGTGCTCGGTGCACGAGGATCGCCAAACCGCGCTCGACATGGCCCGCATGATGGTGACGCAATACCTGGGTCAGCAGCCCCACATCATGAAGGCGTCCGGTGTGCCGCAGTCGCTACTCGACAAGGTCGGCGAGGTGCTCACGTGGCCGGCGACGCACGAGCAGGTGGAGACGGCATCGAAGTTGGTGCCAGACGAGATTGTGGAAATGCTCACCGCATCAGGCACGCCGGCCGAAGCCCGGGCCAAGGTCGCCGATTACATCAAGCACGGTTGCACCTGTCCCATCCTCTATCCGCTGGGCGACGTTCGAGCCATGATCGACGCCTTTGCCCACTGGGACCTCCCAGCCTGAACATTGGCAACAGCCTCTGAGTGAAAAGGTGCCTGCCGCCCCAATCGAACGTATGTACGATCAATGTATGGAAGCGGCCGGGTGCTCGAGCTCGAACGGCAGATTGCCGATGCGTACGTATTGCCCGGCGCTCGGCTGAGCTACCGGTCACCATGGAAGCATTCGAAAACGGTGAGTTGGGAGCAGACCAGGTCGCGGCCATTGCCACTCCGCCGCTCGGTCCGCTCCCCACTCCGCCGCTCGGTTGTCAGTTCATGCACCCGATCGCCGAGT
>JAYVGK010000190.1:0-2766 GCA_043772215.1 Acidimicrobiales bacterium
GTGCAACTGCGTGGTCACGCTATAGAGGTTCGTCTGTACGCAGAAGATCCTGCGCACGACTTCCTCCCCACGTTTGGAGTGTTGGACAGATACCAGCGCAGCGGCGCAGCGGGCATTCGGTGGGATGACGGCGTGGAGACCGGCTCCCCTGTATCCACGTTTTACGATCCGATGCTGGGAAAGGTCATTGCCCATGCCGCCACTCGTTGCGAAGCAGTGGCGCGCCTGGGCCATGCTCTTGCCGAGACGGCCATTCACGGTGTGCTCACCAACCGCGACTATCTGGTGGCCATCCTTGGCGAAGATGACTTCCGGTCCGGACTCACCACGACGGCTTACGTTGGCGATCACCCAGATCTACTCACGGCCGATCTCTCAACCGAGAGTCTACGTGTGCATATCATTGCGGCAGCGTTGGTGCAGTCGGTTCAGCGGCGGCGCGTGGATGGCCTCTGGGGCTTTGCTCCCAACGCTTGGCGCAATGTGGTGAGCCAACGGCAGCGGATCGGGTTCTCCCATGGGCAACGGGTCATTGATGTGTCGTATCTCTGGATGGACGGCGCAACGGTGTCTGTGGAAATCGACGGCGACAGCTGCGATGTGCGTATCGTCGGCAATGAGATGGTGGATCCGTCCACGGACGCCGTCACTGTCGAGGTGGCGGGGCTCACCACCCGGGTCCACGTCCACGTGGCGGGCAGCCGAGTGTGGGCTAATTCAGCGGCGGGTCAAACCGACCTGGTGATGGTGCCCCGATTCGCCGCCAGTGCTGTGGGCGTGGAGGCTGCTGGTCCCACCGCCCCCGTGCCTGGCCGGGTGGTGGCCGTGGAAGTGGTGGCCGGTGATCGAGTGGATCCGGGCCAAACGCTGGTGGTGATGGAGGCCATGAAAATGGAGCACCGCATTGAGGCGTCTGTGTTGTCGGTGGTGGGCGAGGTGCTGTGCGCGGTGGGCGATCAGGTTGACGCCCACCAGGTGTTGGTGGTGCTGGAGCCCGTCACCGAGTGAGTTTTGCGCCACCGAATCCAACTCGTGGCAAAACTACGTTGCCGATGAGGAATTTTGCAACGGGTTGGCGCTAGGGAGAGGTCGGCTGGGCCGGAGTGAGATCGACGACCTTGAGTAGCCAGGCCCGGAACGCATCCACGCCGGTGCCCTTGGAGGCACTAATCCAATGCACGTCCTCCAGACCCAGTTGGCACGCCGCCGCCAGTTCGATCTTGCGATTCCCAATCTTGGAACCACCCACCTTGTCCAACTTGGTAGCCACCACGGCATGGGGCAATTGGCTGTGGCGCACCCAATCCAGCATCTGTACGTCGAGCTTGGTGGGACCAATTTCGCCATCGACGAGTACACAGATCTTGCGGAGTGACTTGCGACCCGTGAGGTACCCCTCGATCATCTGCTGCCAGTCAGCACGAACTTGACCGGGCACCTTGGCAAATCCGTACCCGGGGAGATCCATCACGGTGGCACCCGTGGGGAGTACGAACAGGTTCAGCAACTGAGTCCGCCCCGGAGTGTTGCTGACATGGGCCAATTGGCGCTGGTTGGCCAACGCGTTGATGAGCGACGACTTGCCCACATTGGAGCGACCGACCATGGCAATCTCGGCCGGAGTCTCGGGCAGATCCCGCACCCGCTTGGCCGACATGACGAACTTCAGTCGGAGCGGCGGAGGCATGGACGAAGAGGGTAGCCCTCAAGGTGGTGGTCGGTAGGCGCCCAGAGACCCTGATGAGCAACAGTGGGGGGTATGAACGACACCCAGGTGCTGCGGATTGCCAACTGCTCAGGGTTCTATGGAGATCGCCTGAGCGCAGCGCGCGAAATGGTGGAGGGGGGCCACATCGATGTGCTCACCGGTGATTGGCTCGCCGAACTCACCATGCTCATCTTGGCCAAGGCTCGGGCCCGGGGCGCAGGCGGGTACGCACGCACGTTTGTGACCCAGATGGAACAGGTAATGGGCGCCTGTCTGGATCGGGGCATCAAGGTGGTCACCAATGCCGGTGGACTGGACCCGCAGGGATGTGCCGAAGCCGTGCAAACGGTGGCTGACAAACTTGGCCTTCATCCGAGCATCGCCTTCGTCCGAGGCGACGATCTCTTACCCAGACTAGATCATCTGCGCGCTGATGGAATTGACCTGGCCAATCTGGATACCGGTGAAGCATTTGGCGGCCGGACGCCGGTGAGTGCCAATGCCTATCTGGGCGGGTGGGGAATTGCCGAAGCCCTGAGTCGAGGGGCCGACATCGTGATCACGGGCCGGGTGACGGATGCCGCAGTGGTGTTGGGCCCGGCGGCGCATCACTTCAAATGGCAGCGTACGGATTGGGATGCGTTGGCGGGTGCGGTGGTGGCAGGGCACGTCATTGAGTGCGGATGCCAAACCACAGGTGGCAACTACTCCTTCTTCCAAGAGGTCCCGGGCCTGGAGCGCCCCGGTTTCCCCATCGCTGAAATGCGCGCTGATGGTTCGTGTGTCATCACCAAACACGAAGGAACGGGCGGGTTGGTGAGCGTGGGCACGGTCACATCCCAACTGCTCTACGAGATTGGTGCGCCCCGCTATGCCAATCCCGACGTGGTGGCCCGCTTCGACACCATCAAGGTGACTCAGGAAGGGCCGGACCGTGTACTCATCAACGGGGTGAAGGGCGAACCAGCGCCGCCCACACTGAAGGTGGCCATGAACTACGAGGGAGGATTTCGCAACTCGGTCACCTTCTGTCTCACCGGTCTCGACATCGAGGACAA
>JAYVGK010000191.1:0-6596 GCA_043772215.1 Acidimicrobiales bacterium
GCAGCTGAGGTGGAAGTCTCTGGCCTGTTCGGCAGGTGTCAGCGATTGGTAGCCACGGTTCGAATGCAAGTGCGGGCGATCTTTATCCCTGGGATTGCCCAACACTTCGCCACATTCCATGTGCAATCCAGCCATAGCGAAGTGGTGGACCCGTATCGATCAGGACTCAGTGGTGCTGCGGACTGCCCGGCCTGACTGCGAGCGCGGCAGCGCGCTGCTGCTCATCCCATCCATGTTCATGGTGTTGTTGCTGGCCACTGGACTGGTGGTGGATGGCGCCATCGCCTTCGCCGCCAAACGCGACCTTGCCGAAGTGGCCGGTGCCGCTGCCAATGACGCCGCCGCCGCAATTGACGAAACCACCTTCTACGACACCGGCGACATCACCATTGACGTGCCACAAGCCCAGCGCATGGCCGATGCCGCATTGGCAAGACGATCCCAAGGCCTCAGCCCGGACGCAATGGTGGAGGTAACACCGGTTCAGTTGACCAACGGCGAAACCGGTGTGGAAGTGGTGGCGCGTTCCACGGTCCACCTCCTGTTCAGTCGCATCCTGCCGTTCGGGCTGTCCAACCAGCCCCTCTTCAGTACTGCCCGTGCGGCCAGCCGCCACCGCCCAACCACGGAGGGACCATGATCCCCAAATCGACCCCCAAACCGACCCCCAAACCGATTACAGCCGGGGCCCAACTGACGGCCATCCTGATGGTGGCGCTCGTCTGTGCAATGGTGCTGTGGCGTTCCGGCG
This sequence comes from Acidimicrobiales bacterium, assembly GCA_043772215.1. Taxonomy (GTDB): domain Bacteria; phylum Actinomycetota; class Acidimicrobiia; order Acidimicrobiales; family JANYDT01; genus JANYHQ01. The sequence continues at coordinate 752 of JAYVGK010000191.1, forward strand.
CCGGCTCCCGTTCATTGTCGTTGGCCGACCCAGCCCAGTTCGTCACCAGTTGCTTGCGCATCGCTGGTCTAGTGATGGCCGTGTGGCTGGGTTCGGTCACCGCACTGGCCGTGGCTCTGCGATTGGTCGGTGCTCGGTTGGCATCGCGAATGGTCGAGCGGCTGCTGCCTTCGATGATCAGGCGACTGCTCCACCTCAGTTGCGGGGTCACCATCGTGGGGGTTCTCATGGGCGGCCCCACCAGTGCCTCGGTGCGCTATCAGGGTGCCACCTCCACCACGCAGGTACGAAATCATGCTGTGGCCGGTGATCCCACCAATGGCCAGCGCTGGCCCGAGATGAACCCCGTACCAGCGTCGTCGTCGCCGATCAGGGTTCCGCTCTCGGTGCCCTCCGCAGGAGTGCCATCCATTCCGACAGCGATCCGGAAACCAGTTGCCACTTCCGCTCCCACCACCGTTGCGCTTGCCGCCACGGTTCCCAGCGCTGACACGATCCCCACCTCCGCTGTCATGATCGGGGCACAGTTGGGGGGCTCCAGCGCAGCGGTGCAGGAAAGCTCCCGCTTGAAACCCAGTACGACTGCGCACCATTGGACGGTGGAGCGGGGCGATCATTTCTGGAACATTGCCGACCGAGTGGTCACTGCTGCGGCCCCAGGCGCCACCGAACATCACATTGCCCAGTACTGGCTGGCACTGATCGAGATCAACCGAAGCCGACTCGATGATCCTCACAACCCTGATCTGTTGCGTATCGGCACCCATCTGCTGATACCAGAACCCGTGTTCTGACCACTTGCAGCGTGCAGTGGCGGTGCTCAATTCGGATACCCAGTGCCACAACCTTGCGCCAAAACGCTGCGATGTCGCAGGTGAAACCGGGCGCCTCATTGGGAGTGCGGTCCCCCGCTGCGCTTCGGTCTTCGCCCGGCCTCACGACGCCCTGCGGTTGCGGTCGGCCAATGCACTGGACATCGGGGGCAGCACCACACCAGACTGAACATCCGTTCAGGTATGGAGGTACCGACAAGTGAAAGTCGTAAAACCCGCCTCGCACATGCCGCAAACCGCCACCGATGACCCGCTCATTTCGGTATTGGCCGCATCGGTGATGATGCTCGTGCTGGCGGCGCTGATGTGGTTCGCATTTACCGGCTTGTTCCACTCATAATTCAAGGCCGGAACACCAACAGCCGAGTACCTTGAAGATGTTTCCCGACTAATCGGCGGAGCCCCCAGTGTTGTGGCCGGGGAGGATTGGGAACTGTTGTGCACGGGAGAGCGGTGAGGGTCAGACAGCGGCCCCCACCGACTCATTCTCGTGCCCCGCCCACTTGCGGGGATCAGATGTGGACGCGAAATTCTTCGTCGTCATCACCGATGGTGATCCCCGACGGCTCCTCCACCGAATCGTGGTCAGTGGAATGCGCCAGCTTGGCCGTGGCCGCCAAACGCAACTGCCAGGCCGAGAACTCGGCCCACACACGCTGGTAGTCGGCCACTTCGTCTTCAGTGAGCACCACCTGCACATCACCGTGGTCTTGGTCCAAGCGGTACGACGCTGAGATTGGATCGGAACTGACCCACCACTTCTCACTCATGATCGAAGTCTAGGTACCGTCCACCGCCGACGAAGTAAAACAGGACCAAACGATCCCAGACGCGCAACTGCCTCGACCGGCGGGAGTCGAGGCAGTCACTTCCGGCGAGCCCTCGGCGGACAGGCTCGAGCCGACAACGTAGATCGTACGCGCGCCCAGGACACTGTTGTCCAATGCGGGATGAAATCCGCAAAAATCTCTGGCGCAAGCGAACCAGCAGGGCTCTAGTCGGTCAGCACGAGAACCTTGGACATCGACGGCGTGGTCCATGATGGCACTGGCTCTGGCTTCGCTGCTTGCTCTACGCCGACATCCCCACCACCGGCACCACCGTGAGGGCCAGGAGCCGGACGGGCAGCGGCAACTGCTGGAATCGACGCCGGAAATCGGCCCGCACGGCGCAGAGATCGGCGGGTGAGCGCTGGGACTCGAGAAAACTCCTAAGGGCTACAACCCTTTCAGCCATGTGATGATTGCGTCGGTCACCGATGGCGACCACACATGACCGCCACCATGGTTGACATCGGTGACCTCGGCTCCGCCAGCAGTCAGCCAACGACTAGCCATCTGGCTGAGGAATGGGTCGACCGCCTCGTCGGCATCGCCGTACACGCACAGCACCGGAGCGGTTACTGGATCAGTAGGGCGCGGATCGGGCAGGAATCCCGAGATCAGCACCACTGCAGCCACCTCTGGAAGGTGCGCCACCAGCGTGGCCATGGCTGAGCCCTGGGAAAAGCCGATGACCACCACAGAAGCGTGTCGTCCGCAAGCTGCATGCTGCACGACCTCGGCGACACCGGCGGTGGTCGACGCAGAGGGCCCGGAGTCGGGCACATGCCACCAACCCATAGCTGCGTCTCCACTGGGGGAAACGACGCTCGGCGCTGCAGTGAACACCGAACCAGTGAACGCATCGCCCAACGGGCTCACCAACGGACCGTACGACACCGCCGAACCACCGTGGCCCGCAAGAACGACGATGGAACGAAACTCTTGTTCGATGTCCGACATGGCGCATCAGTATCAACCTTCTTGACTGGTGGTCCATTCTCGGGCCAGGGTCTGGGGGCCATGGCCGATGACTCCCCCTCCGTGTCACCCTCGTCACCGCAAGGCGGTGCCCATCTGGAGACGGTGGCCATCACCGCAGGACGGGCCGACAATGACGCAGCACTGGCGCCGGTGGTGTGGACCACCACAGCATTCGAAACCCCATCATTTTCAGCGGCCGCCACCATGGCCCACTCGCCTGCCCCGAAACGTTTCTACGGCAGATTCGGCAACCCCGGGGTGGCGGCATTCGAGGATGCCATCGCCCAGTTGGAGGGAGCTGAGGGAGCCCGGGCCTTCAGCTCGGGAATGGGCGCAGTGTTTGCCTGTGTGTTCACGCTGTGCTCGCCGGGAAGCCATATCGTGGCCCAACACCAGTTGTACGGCGGCACCAACTCCTTACTCACCGGGCTGTGTCCGCGTTTCGGTATCGACGTGACGTTCGTGGACGGCACCAAGCCGGGAGCGTTTGCCGAGGCCGTGCGGCCCGGCAAGACCATGCTGGTGTTCGCCGAGACTCCAGCCAATCCGTGGGTGGAAGTGGTGGACTTGGATGAATTGGGTCAATTGACACCGTTGACGGTGGTGGACTCCACCCTGGCCACCCCCCTCGGTCAGCAGCCTTTGGCCCACGGGGTGAACCTGGTGCTGCACTCAGCCACCAAGGCCATCGCCGGACACAACGATGCCTCCCTGGGTGTAGTGGCCGGTGAGCAAGATCTGATCGACTGGATCTGGGGGTTCTCCGTACTCCAAGGCGCCAATGCCTCTCCTTACGATGCCAACAACGGCTTACGGGGACTACGCAGCCTCGGTCCCCGGTTCCGCCAGCAAACGGATACGGCCATTGCCGTGGCCACGTGGCTGGAGGGTCGCGAGGATGTCACCCGGGTGGCCCATCCGGGCCTGGCATCGCATCCGCAAGCGGCACTGGCGGCCCGTCAGATGCGGCTCACAGGCGGGGTGCTGGCCTGTGAACTGCGCGACGGGGCTGATGCCGGCCGGCGGTTCGTGGACGCCGTACAGCTATGCCGCCAGGCCACGTCGCTGGGCGGCCCGGAGACGCTGGTGACCCATCCGGCATCCACCACCCACGCCGGCATGACCGACGAGGAGATGGCGGAAGCGGGCATCACCCCCGGCACCATCCGTATCTCGGCCGGCTTGGAGCACGCCGATGACATCATCGCCGACCTCGCCGCCGCCCTCATGGTCTGATCCAGCTAGACCGGCAGCTACACCGGCCAGGTACCCCATATGGCGCTCGGCTTGCGGAACACCAGGCCCACAGGAGCGGTAGAGCGCACCTCATCCCAGTGGAGCTCGGGGATGGCCAACACGGCCGTGAGCGCTGACCGAGTCTCCATACGCGCCAGGTGACTTCCCAGGCACGTATGCGGGCCTTGAGCGAAGGCCAGATGACGTCGTACGTTGGCCCGAGTGGGGTTGAATGTGTCCGGGTGGTTGAACACCTCGGGATCGCGATTGGCGGCGGCCAATGACACCACCACCAAATCACCAGCGCGCATACTGATGTCACCCACCGCCACATCACGCGTCACATAGCGGTCCACTTCGGCGGCCGCAGGTTCCATACGCAGCGACTCATCGATCACTGCGTCGATGAGTTCGGGGTGGGTGCGCACCAACGCCAACATGTGGGGGATGGACAGCAAGTGGTGCACCACGTTGGCCACCATGGCCTCGGTGGTCTCGATCCCGCCGAACAACAACACCGCAGTGTTGGAGAGGGTTTCTTCCATCGTGAGTTGGGTTGCAGATGCAGTGATCGATTGTTCGATGGTCGCCTCGATGGCCTCCGCCAGGCAGGCGTAGGCGGCCCGACCCGAGGCTGACACGGCGGCCCCCGCAGTGATACCGGACACCGCCGCCACGATGCCCTCGTACCATCCGAGCAGATCCGCTACTGCTACGCCCTGCAGCCCCAGAGCTTGGGCCATACAGGCCACGGCCAGTGGTGCCGCCAGGGTGGTGCGGAACTCGGCTTGGCCCTGAGGGAGGAGCGCGCTGACGAGTCGATCGACCTCCGTGTCCACGAAGTCGGTGAAGCGTTCCCGCGTGGAAGGAAGCGAGAACGGGCCGACAAACGGTTGACGAAACCGGTCGTGATCGGCGCCGTCGGCCGACAACATGCTGCGCCCGATGACCTGCGATGTGGTGAAGCGGGGATCGTCCACGGTGAATGTGGATGCGTCACGCATGACCTCGATGGCCCGTGCGTGACCGGTGACCACCCAACCACCCAACGCCTCCACCCACGCCACCCCACTGGGGCTGCGCAGTGCCGCCCATGCTGCATGCGGGTCCGCCGTGAGCTCGGCGATGGACGGTGAATCAGGGGAGCTCGCCATGTTCTGACAGTACTGATCCAAGTGGAGGAGCGCAGCCCCAGTGTTACGGCCGAGTAGCGACCGAAGGGAGTCGGGAGGCGTGGTGAGCACCGAAACGAAGTGGAGGAGCGCAGCCCCGGTGTTACGGGTGGTTGGGGTTCCGGGCGTACCCTTTCCGGGTGACAATCACGCATGCCACCCTCACGCCCCCCATCGACACGGAGGAGTTTGCGTTCACCGACAACGGACCGTGGGTCATCAAAGAAGCGGATCTGCGCTGGAAAGTCGGTCTCGATGGAGTGCGACGCCGGGCTCGAGCCCAGGTGCCCGTGCTCACCCATCCCGGTTTCTTGCCGCCCGGTCGGCGAGTCATCCGTACAGGGCGCATTCTCGGCACTGCGTTGTTCATGTGGCGATGGAAGGAGAAGCCCGCCGGGGGCGAGGTGTCGCGTGCCGGGGTGTCGAAGCGGCTGCGGGTGGCATTCGAACGGCTGGGGCCCACGTACATCAAGATGGGGCAAATCATCAGCTCGGGCGAGGGTATTTTTCCGCCCGAGTTGGTGAAGGAGTTTCGCTATCTGCGTGATCGTGTGCCGGCCGAGCCGTTCGACCTGGTGCGTCGCACCATCGAAGAGGATCTCGGCGTTCCCCTCGAAGCCGTATTCGCGCATATCGATCGCACACCGATAGCGGCGGCGTCCATTGCTCAGGTACACGTGGCCACGTTGATCACCGGCGAGGAGGTGGTGGTGAAAGTACAGCGCCCATCCGTGGCCTCATCGGTGAGCAAAGACCTGCAGGCAATGAGCTGGTTTGCGCCGCACTTGGTGGGCCGGAT
>JAYVGK010000192.1:0-3280 GCA_043772215.1 Acidimicrobiales bacterium
CCCCGGCCCAGCCGGTGCAAGGGTCGCCAGCACTGCGGGTAGACAAGGACGGTTTTCCTCACCTTCGAGCACCAAACCGGCGGCAAAACGTTCCACCGCATCATCTGCGGGCAGATGATCCACGGTGGCCACGTACGTCTTGTCCACGTGGTGGCGCGGAGAGGTGAGGCGGTGAAGCAATTGATGATCGTCGGAGATGATGATGAGACCGCTGGTGTCGCGATCTAGCCGTCCGGCCCATTCTGGTCGAGGGGTGCGCCCGGCCCATCCCGGAGGCAGCAACTCGTCCACCAAAGGGGCTTCGCGACCGTCGTGAGACGATGAATATCCCACCGGCTTGTGCAGGGCAATGAGTACCCCCGACGGATGATCCAACGGCTCCCCGTCCAGCGTCACCAACGTGGGATCGCAAGTGGTCCCCGCATCACGAACGATGTCGTCGCCCACCCGTACGCGCCCGCGGTTGATCAGTACACGTACTTCTGCACGTGAACCCACCCCGCAGTTGGCCAACGCCCGATCGAGGCGCATGCGCCCCACGGCGCTAGACCTCGAGGATGACCGGCAGGATCATCGGCTTGCGCTTCGTACGCTCACTGACGAACTTGCCCGTGGTACGCCGGATCACTTGGCGCAACGCCTCGAGGTTGTACTGACCACCTTGAAGGGCCTCACTGAGATACTTACGTACTGTTTCGGCCGCTTCGCCCAGCAACGTTTCCGCCTCGGGGGCGTATACCCAACCTCGGGTCACAATCTCCGGGCCATTGACGATTTCGCGAGTTTGGGCGGCAATGGTAACGATGACCACCACCACACCCTCATTGGCCAGAACCTGGCGGTCACGCAGCACACCAACACCCACGTCACCCACGATGCCGTCCACATACAGATACCCGGCCGGCACCTCTTCGCCGAAGTCGATGCCCTGGGGTGTGAGCACCACCGAGTCACCGTCTTCACAGATGAGCACGTTGTTGGCTGCCAAACCCATCTCCATGGCCAAGCGGGCATGGTGGGTCATATGGCGGAACTCTCCATGGATGGGGATGAAGAACTCCGGTTTGGCAATGGAATGCAGGGTTTTAAGCTCGCCGCGCATGGCATGACCGGACACGTGCACCTTGGCCACACCGGAGTGAACAACGTCAGCACCCATACGAGTGAGACCGTCGATGATGCGGCCTACGTTGGTTTCATTGCCCGGAATGGCGTGTGAGCTGAGGATTACGGTGTCGTCCTCGTTGATTTTGACCCAGCGGTTGTCACCGTTGGCCATCAGCGCCAGTGCCGACATGGGCTCACCCTGGGAGCCGGTGGAGATGATGAGCACCTTGGCCGGGTCGTGATCGTTGAGCTGCTCGATGTCGAACAGCACCGAATCCGGCGCCGTGAGCAGACCCATCTCCCGGGCCACTTGCAGGTTGCGCTTCATCGAGCGACCCAACGTGGTGACCTTGCGGTTGCACAACACCGCAGCGTCGATGATCTGCTGGATACGGTGGATATGGCTGGCGAAACAGGCCACCACCAGGCGGCGTCCTTCGTGGTTGCGGAACAACTCCAACAAGTTGCGGCCAATGACACGCTCAGAGTCGGTGAAGCCCTCGGACTCCGCATTGGTGGAATCGGCCAACAGCAGCCGGATACCGGGATCTTTGGACATGGCGCCGATACGGGCCAGATCCGTGGTGCGCCCGTCGATGGGCGTGAGATCAAGCTTGAAATCGCCCGTGTGGTACACGATGCCCTGCGGTGTGTGGAAGGCCACCCCGAAGCCGTGCGGCACCGAGTGGGCCACGGGGATGAACTCCACATCGAAGGTGCCGATGGTACGCCGCTCGCCGTCTTTGACTGGATGGAGTTCCACCCGGCCCAGCAGCCCGGACTCCTCAATACGACCCTTGGCCATCTGCAACGTGAGTTCGGAGCTGTAGAGGTGCAACTTGGGGATGTCCACCTCACGCAGCAGATACGAAAGGCCCCCCACGTGATCTTCGTGACCATGGGTGAGGACGGCTCCGTCGATACGATCGGCGTTCTCGCGTAGGTAGGTGAAGTCTGGCAGCACCAAGTCGATGCCGGGCATGTCGGACTCGGGGAACATCAGCCCCACGTCCACGATCATGATGCGCCCGTTGATCTCGATACAGCAGCAATTGCGCCCTATTTCGCCCAGACCGCCGAGGAACACCACGCGTACCGCATCACGAGCCAACGACGATGGACGACTGGTGGGCGCCGCAGCAGACTTCTGATGGCGATGCGTACCGGCTGCGCTCACGAGGTGGAGCCGCTCTGGTAGGCAATGCGGAGGGCGCTGAGCGCAGCGTAAACCTCACGAGCGCGATCCTCGAGTGAGGATGGCGCCTCTCCCATCGGCAACCGGCACTGCCCCGACGGCTTCCCCAGCGTGCGCAGCATCGCCTTGGTGGGCAGCGGGTTGGGGGTGGCATCACAGGTTTCGAACGTGAACGACTCCACCAATCGGGCGTTGATCTCGCGGGCGTGTTGCAGGTCGCCCTTCTTGAACGACGTGATCATGTCCTTATGCTCGGCGGCGCACCAGTGGGTGGCCACGCCGATGACCCCTTCGCCACCGAGGGCCAACAGCGCCAGGGTGTGGTCGTCATTGCCCGAGTACAGCTCGAATCCTGCGGGAGCATCAGCCATGAGCCGAGCGGAAGCGGCGATGTCGGCGGCTGCGTCTTTCACCGCCACCACGTTCTTCACCTCACGGGCCAGGCGGATGAACGTGTCGTGGGCGATCTTGCGACCGGTACGCACCGGGATGTCATAGATGATTACGGGGAGTTCCGTAGCAGCGCATACGGCTCGAAAGTGAGCCTCGATGCCCGACTGACCGGGACGGTTGTAATAGGGAGTGACGGTGAGGACTGCGGCGGCGCCCACGGCGGCCATCTGGGAGGTGAGATGTACGGCGTGGCGGGTGTCGTTGGATCCGGCGCCGGCGATGACGGGGACGGTGACGTTGTTGGCCACCGCCTCGATCAGCGACAGTTGCTCATCGTCGGACAAAGTGGAGGCCTCGCCGGTGGTCCCAGCAATGACCAGACCATCATTGCCCTGCTCCACCAGCCACTTGGCCAGCGTGACGGCTCCGTCGAGGTCGAGGTCACCGTTTGCATGAAACGGCGTGACCATGGCGGTCAGTACTTCACCGAAGCGGGCCATTGTGTTGCTCCTGTAACTGTATTGAATCGTGGGGGGACGGCAACGGGGGTTAGTGCCCCTCGGAGCCCCGCTCGATGGCCAACGT
>JAYVGK010000193.1:0-6317 GCA_043772215.1 Acidimicrobiales bacterium
ATCGTGGTGGCCAGCTTGGGGGCTGACGGGGCCATGGCATTCAACCGGGAGACGGGCCAGTTCCTTCATCTTCCAGCAGCGCCGGTGGCCGTGGTGGACACCACCGGGGCAGGCGATGCCTTGGCCGCCGGTTTCCTGGCTGGTCATGTCAGCGGAGCCTCCCTGGCCGATGCCCTCCGTGAGGGCCTAAACCTGGCCGCCACCGCCATCTCCCGAGTGGGAGCCCACTGACTTTTTCTCCGCTCCCCCAGATGATCCCTTCACTCCCCTGCCACCCCATAAGCGAATCGTCACGTGACGATTCGCCCACACGGGAAATGCGTCACGCCATTTCGTCACGTGACGATCCGCCCACACGGGAAATGCGTCACACCATTTCGTCACGTGACGATTCGCCCACGGGGGAAAATCACAACACAGCGCTGGCCCGGGCGGCCGTTATCGTGAGGTCATGACGCCCGACACGTTCCCCCGTCAGTACGCCCGCACCAGACGCTTGTCCCTCGGCGAACCACGATCAGTCACCATCGCCGCCAACGAATCGCGCCTGCTTTTCCTCCGTAGCCGTGGTGGCAGCGACCCCGTCACCTGTCTCTGGGCCATCGACGTGGATTGCGTAGGTGGAGGTGGTGTCTCCGAAATACAACTGTTGGCCGATCCACTCACCATCGACGCCACCGGCGAGCACGAACTGCCGGCTGCAGAGCGAGCCCGCCGCGAACGGATGCGCGAACAGGCTGATGGCATCACGGCCTACGCCATCGACTCCACCGGTGAGCAAGCAGTGTTTGCCCTCTCCGGTCGCCTCTACATCGTCTCAACTGCGCCCGGCGCCACACCGCCACGTGCACTGGTGGCAGCAGAGGGGGCCTTTGACCCGCGCCTGTCGCCCAACGCAGAGTCCGTGGCGTACATCGCCCACGGTCAACTGCGCATCACCCCGGCCGCCGGTTCCGCCCAGGAGCGGCTCCTCGCCGGCGAGGAGAACACCGACGACGTCACTTGGGGGGTGGCGGACTTCATCGCCTCCGAAGAGTTGAACCGTTTTCGGGGGTTCTGGTGGTCGCCCGACAGCACCACTCTGGCGGTGGCTCGGGTCGACAACTCCCCCGTTGATCAGTGGTGGATCGCCGACCCGGCCAACCCGGATCGCCCCCCGGTGGCCCATCGCTACCCCGCCGCCGGAACGGCCAATGCCGACGTGTCGTTGTGGCTGGTGCGTGCCGAGGACGGTCACCGGACGCAGGTGGGATGGGACGCCGAGTTGTTTCCGTATGTCGTGGCCGTCTCGTGGACCGACCACGCATTGGTGATGGTGGTGATGGATCGGGCTCAGCGACGTCAACAGACCATGACCGTGGACCTCGATGGGACTACTGCCACGGTGGTGGACGAGGTGGACGACGCGTGGGTGGAGCTCGTGCCCGGAACCCCGGTTCTGCTTGGCACGCCACATTTGGTGAGCGCCATCGACACCAACGACACCCATACATTGGCCATCCAGGAAACACCTCTGGGCTCGCTCACCTCGGTGACCCCGGCCAATCTGCAGGTGCGACGGATGGTGGACGCCGACCACCGACGGGTAGTGCTCACGGTGAGCGCGTCCGGACCAGTGGCGGACCTCGCCATCCCGGTCGACCCCGCCTACACCTCGGTGCTGTGGTGGCCCCTCGACGACCACGCCCCAATCGTGGTGGCGGGAGGGGTGGAGGACCCTGGGATGCATGACGCCACCGCCGTAGGAGACACCATGGTGGTGCGCTCGGCGTCAGTACATCGTCTGCGCGCCGATCATCGGATTCTCCGGATAGTCGATGGCCAGGTTCACGAACTGGGAACAATTCCCAATCTTTGTGAAACAGCCCTGGTGGAACCTCGTCCTGTGTTCTTGCGCGCTGGTCCTCACAGGCTTCCGGTGGCGGTGCTGTTGCCGAGTACGCCGGTCCCCGAAGGTCATATGTTGCCGGTGCTCATGGACCCGTACGGCGGTCCACACGCCCAACGAGTGGTGGCATCACGCAATGCCTTCGCCACGTCGCAATGGTTGGCCGACCAAGGTTTTGTGGTGGTGGTAGTGGATGGCCGTGGCACGCCGGGGCTCGGTCCGGTGTTCGAACGCCAAGTTCTGGGCGATCTGGCCACACCGGTACTGGAGGATCAAATCATCGGTCTGCACTGTGCGGCAGAGGAGTTTCCCCAGATGGACCTGACCCGAGTGGCAATCCGCGGATGGAGCTTTGGCGGATACCTTGCGGCTCTGGCGGTATTGCGCCGACCCGACGTGTTCCATGCTGCCGTAGTGGGGGCCCCAGTCACCGATTGGCGTCTGTACGACACGGCCTACACCGAGCGTTACCTGGGTGACCCTACCGTGCAACCCGACGTTTACGAGCAGTCATCGCTGTTGGCCGACGCACCCAACCTCACACGACCAATGATGCTGATCCATGGCCTGGCTGATGACAATGTGGTAAGCGCACATACGTTGCGGTTGTCTTCAGCATTGCTGGCCGCCGGCCGACCGCACGAGGTACTACCTCTCACCGGAGTGACCCATATGACCCCTCAGGAGGTGGTGGCCGAGAACCTGCTGCTACTGCAAGTGGACTTTTTGCGCCGCTCCCTCAAGCTCTGACTGACAATGGTCAGGCGCGTGGTCCCCGAGCGCGTACCCGTTCCACTTCCACCATGGCCTGACGTAGTTCCACCACCCAGTCACCCTGATGCTGGGCCACCAATCGCACGCACCAGGCCAGCGCTTCACTACGCGACCGGGCCACACTGGCGTCGACCAGTGTGTCGAGCACCTGGCGCTCGGCGAAACGCAGCCGAGTCATCACCGGCACGCTGACGTTGGTGAACATCTCGCGATAGGCCCCGCACTCCACCGCCCAGCTCACCTTGCGGCCCAGACGATCTTCGGCGTGAGCGGCCAAAACCACTCTCAAGGCCCGCGTGTCCTCCCGGAACCTGATGATATGCGCACCTACCATGAGGGCCAGTTCATCATCACTGAGTCCCGAAGGGAGGCCTCCCGCATCAAGGGTGCCGGTGACGATGAGCTCATCGCGGTCGGCTTCCACCCGCACGGGGCCAGCGAACCAACCCGCCGGGATCCGAGCATCGAACCACGCCCCCACCCCCGCCAGGGTGAGTCCGCCACGCTCATCCGGGATCCCCGAGACACTCGGCTCGGACCGAGGGGAAGATTTCTGAGCCATGACGCAATCGTGGCACGCCTGCGGGCCTCCCCGACCCACCTTGCGTTGCTGTGTAATGTCGAAACCAATGCGCAACGTGGCTGATGACGTCAGCACCCCTCATGCTGTGGGTGATCTGGTGGACCAGGCATTGGCCATCAGCGACTTCGAAGACGACCACGACTACTGGACGCTGGTGCAACGGTTACAGGAGTTGGGCAGCTCTGTCACCTATGGCGCAGCGCTGCTGCTGTGCAAGTCCGACGACCATGCCCGGCGCCGGTTGGCCTGCCACCTACTCGGTCGTATGACGTGGAACCGACCCGAAGAGCGAGATGAGGCGTTGGCCGTTCTGGAGGATCGGGCATTCTCCGAGAGCCACCTCCAGGTTCTGCAGGCCGCTGTCATTGCACTGGGTCAACTGGGTGACCCCCGTGGGCTCGACGCAGTCATCGTGCGGGCCGAGCATCCCTCACCCGATGTGCGGTTGGCGGTGGCCTCGTCGTTGCCGTCGTTGGTGGGTGACCCACCCCGACCCAAAGCCCTCGAAGTGCTACGCGCACTGATGAATGACCCTGTGGTGGCGGTGCGCGACTGGGCCACGTTCGGCCTGGGCTCCCAACTCGACGTGGACGATGACCCCACTCGGGCCGCCCTCATCGAACGCCTCACCGATCGCGATCCCGTCACCAATGGCGAGGCGCTGGTGGGTTTGGCTCGACGCCACGACCGCCGAGCGTTGGACGCAGTATTGGAGCACCTGCGCCACTTTCTCATCGGGTCCTATGTGGTCGACGCCGCCCACGAACTGGCCGATCCGCGCGCGTTGCCGTTGCTGTTGGAGTTGCGTGACCAAGACGAAGTGTTCGGTATCAACCCGGGCCGCTTGGACCGGGCCATCGAATCGTGTCGAGGCATGGCGCCCCCCACGCCCATGGAGAGTGACCATCCGGTGGTGCCGTGATCGATGGATTGTTGGAGACCTGGGCCTCCATCGACACGGTGTTGGCCGGGCTCAGCGCGGCGCAGTGGGCCCTTCCCACTGATTGTCCGGGGTGGGATGTGCAGGCCCAGGTGGCGCACCTGTTGGGATACGAGGCCCAGTGGTACCTCGGTCGCACGCCAGGACCAGTGGCCGAGCCAATGCCTGCGTATGTGGTGAATGCGCTCGGCGAGGGTAACGAAGTGTGGGTGGCGTCGAGGGCGGATCGAGATCCGACCTCGGTGCTGGAGGAGTATCGCGAGGTGATACGTGCACGTACGATGATGTTGACGGCGGCTGATCTCGATCTCAACACAGTGTCGGCTACGTGGTGCGGGGATCAGGCACTGCGCAACCAACTCGGCACCCGCCTGTTTGATGTGTGGGTCCATGAGCAAGACATCCGTAGGGCCGTGGGTGTACCCGGGGGTTGGGACGAGATGGGTGCTCGCCACACCATTGCCCTGATGATGAGTTCGTTGCCGTACGTGTTGGCCCGCAAGGCCGGGTTGGCGGATGGGTCAACCGTGGCGATCACCCTGTTCGGCGTCAATGGCCAAACGGTGACGGCCACGGTGGATGAGGGGCGCGGTCGTCTGGTGAGTGCCGCCGAGCGCCCCCCGCAGGCGGCGCTCACCATGCACGAAGAAACCTTCGTATGCATCACCACAGGACGCCGAACAGCCCAGTCCTACTTTGACGCCAACCGAATCACCTTGCGCGGCGACCACACCCTGGCCCAACGAGTAGCCATGAATCTCGCAGTCCTCAAAGTTTGACCCCCAGTCCCCAACCAGCCCCATCGCAGAGTGGACGCCCTGCAGGTTCGTGGACGCCCTGCACCCTGCTCCACGTCCACAAACCTGCCTCACGTCCACACATGCTGGTGGTCACGACACGATCCACCCCTCAGCAGTGCGGCTGACTTTGGTGGCGTTCACCTCCCATGAGTCGCCCCTTGCGGGCAACTCTCGAACACGATGGCGCACTTGTTCCGCCAAGCCAGCCGCATCGGCAAGGGCCGCCCTGGCCGTGAAGCGCATCAGGTCGAATCCGCGCAGCAATAAATTCTGACGAGGTAGGTCGCGGGCCCGGGCGTCCTCCCCCTCGTGACCAGCCCTGCCGTCGATCTCGATGAGCAGACCCCGGCTCGGTACTGCGATGTCCGGAAAAAACGTCGCAGTACGGGTGATTGCCAGAGTCGGCTGACAGATGACCGCAATACCCGCCAACGCCAACGCCTGTACGGCAACTGTCTCGGCAAAGCTGCCGGTGGGCCGATTGCGATCAGCCCGCCGCACCAGCACTCGGCGCAATGTGGCTATTCCCCGTGACCGGGTATCGGTCGACACCCGCCGATGGAGCTCGGCCAACAACTCTTCATTCCATTCGAACGGCCGACGTCGATCAGGACCTCGAAGAACAGATTCCAGTGCCTGCTCCACTACCCGATCCGACTCGAACCGACCCAGATCACACAACGTACGGGCCTTGTTCGTAACCGCCACACCGCCTACCCACGTGACATCCGCAGAAGTCAACGTACGTGATCGGATGGCGGGAGGTCGTTTGAATCCCGAGTCAAATCCCACGGTGACGTCGAGTGGAAACCCCGTGACACCGTCCATCTTCCAGAGCACCGCAGCCGCTCGATGACTGGCCGCCGAGCCCGGCCCACCCCGGATGATGTGCCCGTCCAACTGTGCCATCCAGCGTTGCTGACCATCGAGCATGGTGTTCAGATAGATGCCGTTGTGTTGTCGTTCCCAGTGCTTTGCCCGAAGGGCATGATCGATGGATGTTCGCAGGACGCCCGAGTCGAGGAGCGTCGATCTCACCAGTGCGCGAGACATGGCCACATCGTGCCAAATGGGGTGTGACAACAACTCAAGTGTGGACGCCCTGCAGGTTCGTGGACGCCCTGCACCCTGCTCCACGTCCACAGACCTGCCTCACGTCCACACGTCGCCTTGGTGGCACGGTGGAGCGGGCTACTTGGCGGTGTAGCCCACGATGCGGTCGGCCTTGCCCACAGGAACCACACCGGGCGCAGCGGCGAAGTACGCCGTGAGCGCATCGAGATCGATATCGCCACCGAGGCGGTTCGTACCGTCGTTGAACACCGTGAAGCC
>JAYVGK010000194.1:0-4768 GCA_043772215.1 Acidimicrobiales bacterium
ACTCCCGTCAGCCCGGTGATCTACCTGGCGGTCCGAGCGCCGGAGCACACCGTGGAACAGTTGGCAGCGCAGCTGTCCACCGCCCTCCAGCGCACTGCGGATCACCCATTCGTGGCCCACGTGACGCTGCATGAGGCGGCCGATGGCGAACTGATCAGTGCCGCCATGATATCGCTGGCCCACTATCAGCGCACGGTGTCCGTCGATCGCATCTGGTTGCTCGAAGAGCAGGCGAATAGATACTGGCGTCCGCTGTGCGATGTGATGCTGGGGTCAGTGCCCGTACGTGGGCGCGGCGGGGTGGCTGTGTGGATACGAACCTCGACCATGATGGCTCCCGATGTCATCGCAACGCTCGATCCCAATCGTATGCTCACCTATGAGCATGACTCGGGTGGGCTGGTGCACGAAGCGTCCATCGACGCCGAAGTGGTGGGTGTGGCGCTGAGCGCTCCGAGTGGAACCGGTAGAACCCTGCGCTCCGTTGTGGTGGTCGCCCACCGACGCAATGAAGGCATTGGCCGCCAGTTGGTGGATGCAGTGGCGAGGTCCGCCGCCGAGAGGGGAGAATCTCCGCTGGTGGTGGACCGCCAGATTGGTGCACAACCCCATCCAGGGTGGCCGAGATTGCTGCAGTCGGTGGGGTTCGCCGAGTCCAACGGGGGGTGGACCAGACGAGCGTGACTGAACGGCGCTACGGTCGCTTTATGAGTGACTATGTAACGAACTACACGGCGCTACGAGTGGACCGCGACGATGTGGAGCCGAGCGTTGCCATCGTCACCATCGATCACGGTTCCATCAATCTCTTCGACATGGATCTCTATACGCAACTGGCCCGGGTCGGTCCGCAGTTGGCGGCGGATGATTCGGTGCGGGCGGTGGTGTTGCAAAGCGATGTGCCCGGTTGGTTCATTGCCCATTTCGATGTGACCTTGATTCAGCGAATCGACGCTCTCTCGGCTGATCCAACGTTGCCCACTGCCTTTCATGACATGTGCACTGCGTTCGCCACCATGGCCAAGCCCACCATCGTGGCGTTGGAGGGTCGAGCCGGTGGCGGCGGAAGTGAACTGGTGATGTCATGCGACATCCGAGTTGCTGCAATCGATCACGCCATACTCAATCAACCAGAGGTGGCCCTCGGGATCATTCCGGGTGGATCCGGTACGGTCCGTCTCCCTCGTCTCATCGGGCGGGGTCGCGCAATGGAAGTGATTCTCGGATGCAATGACATCGATGCCGTCACGGCGGAGCGTTGGGGATGGGTGAATCACGCATTGCCACTGGATCAAGTTCGTCCGTACGCATATCAACTAGCCCGTCGGATTGCTTCGTTTCCGGCTCATGCGGTGGCGGCGGCCAAAGCCAGTGTGTTGGCCGCCGATGGGGACTTGCACGACGCATTTCGCAATGAGGCCGTCTTGTTCCACCGGACACTGGCCCAACCAGCCGCACAGGCGGCAATGACTGCGTTCATGGAGAACGGTGGACAGACTCCACAGGGCGAGGCCCGGCTCGGTGCACTGGTCGGTGAACTCGCCAAACAGTCACACGGAGTAGGGCCGTAACGTCAATCTTTGTTGAATGAACCGCACTCGCGAACTTGTGCTGCTGACCTGCGTCAGGCAAAGGTGAACAGGACTCCTGGAGGACGTTTCGGTGCGTGAGTCTGGTGCGTAGTTGGTCCTGATCCGGTGTGCGCAGAGGCCATTGCCAGGACTTTGGGTTCCATGTCCGTAGATGCTCGATCGGGCAGTGTCGCGGAGGGCGCCGAGGCCGTCACCACGGCCAAACCTTCCGCTGTGGTGCTCGTGGCGGGCCTGGGTCTTGACTTGGAGCCATTGCTGGTGGCCATGCGGCACCGGTCCACTCCCCTGATCGTCGTCAGTGCGAACGGGGCGGCGCCTCCCAGTACTTCACCTCTGCGCCCATTGTGGTGACGTCGCTGACTCAGTTGTTGGACGCCGCCCGCGTACTGGTGCACCACGTGGTGGATCAGCGGGGGCTCACCGATCGCCATATCGAAATTCTGCAGCACCTGGCCAACGGCAGTACCCCGATGCAGGCCTCCACGGATCTTGGCATCACCACGAAGACGCTCAACAATCACCTCGGTGTCATCTACCGGCGGATGGGTGCCAACAACGTGACTCAGGCCCTGTTGTTGGCGCTTCGGCTGAGGATCATCAGCCTGGCGTAGGGCTGGTCGGGGCCAGCCCCGCATCGCTTTTCAGAATCGCCATGATGGCCGCCGAGGCGGGGGCATTGCCTACAACGGCCGACGCCAACATCACCCGCGTGGTGGCCACTCCGTGGCGGGTCACCAAGCCGGGTATGGCGGTTCGGAGGTCGTCTTCACTGGGAAACTCGGCCCGTTCACCCAGGGTCTCGATGCAGTCGACCAGGCAGGCGTCGGTGACGCTGGCGGCCACGCGTTCCGGCACTCCTTTGAGTCGACCGCGTGTGATGGAACCGCGAAGTGCAGCGATGTCCACGGTGCCATCGTCGGCCAGGCCTCGAGAGATGGAAGTGATCCAGGCCGAATCCTCAGCCGGAAGTCCTGCGATGAGACCAGCCAAATGGCTGTCGTCAAGGCCTCGCAACTCACGCTCCAATTGCACCAGTCGCAGCACACGATCCTTGGAATTCATCCCGTGATACTAGTGGGGAGGGCCAGTGGTGTGAGGGTGCGACGGCGGTGAGGGCAATCTCACCACCATGCGACAACCCGACGGTACGGCCCCCTCTGGGCGGATGGTGCCGCGATGAAGTTCCACCACCCATTTCACAATGGACAGCCCCAGGCCGGCGCCGCCGTCATCTGCTGAACGAGCCTCATCGAGACGGTAGAATCGATCGAATATGCGCAGCGCATCCTCGGGAGCAATTCCTGGTCCGAGGTCTTCCACCTCCAGTACTGCAGAATCCCCATCTGTATGTGTACGTAGGGTAATGTAAGTGCCCGGTGGCGCATGCCGTAACGCATTCTCGCTGAGGTTGGTGACCACCTGCCGCAGCCGTTCCTCGTCACCCATCACCCACGTGGTGCGATCCACATCGAGCGTTACGCCCACGGTGCCGCCCCGCACCTCAATGGCCGCCGCAGCCTCATCCAACAAATCCGCCAGCACCACCGGTACTCGTTCGAAAGGAACGGCACCTGATTCGAGCCGGGACAGATCAAGCAGTTGGTTCACCAGTCGCCCCAGTCGTTCGGCCTGGGTCAACAACAAATTGAGACGCTCCGGTGTGGGCTGATCGATACCGTCCACCAAGTTCTCGGCGGCGGCGGTGATGACGGTGATGGGGGTCCGCAATTCGTGGGCAGCGTTGGCCACCAGATCGCGTCTGAAGCGATCCACCTGGGCCAGTTGCTCGGCCATTTCGTTGAACGACGTGGCCAATCGCCTAACCTCGGTCACCGAACTGGTGCTGCCCACCCTGGCGGTGTAATCACCGCTGGCCATGGTTTGCGCCGCCGCCGCCATCTCGCGCAGTGGGCTGGTGGTGCCACGGGCCAGTAGCTGGACCAGGCCCAGCGCAATGGCCGCACCGGCCAACGCACCGAACGGCCACGGGACCTCGGCGCCGCGGGCCAGAGTCACCACCACCACGCTGGTGACGACTCCCGCCACGATGGCAATCCCCAGGCGGAACTTGATGGAGCTGTTGGCCACCAATACGTTAAGTGCACGGACCATATGGTGACGGTGCCTCCTCCCGATCACTGACCCAAGCCGTATCCCACACCGTGGACGGTTCTCACGAACTCGGACCCGAGCTTGCGGCGTACGGCTTGGATGTGGGAGTCCACCGTGCGTTCCCCCGACCCGTCGGGATACCCCCACACCGATTGCAGCAACTGTTCCCTGGTGAACACCACGCCCGGGTGGCGAAGGAACCAAGCGGCCAGATCGAACTCGGTCACCGTGAGGTGTATGGCGGCACCGGCACGGGTTCCGGTGCGCCCTGAGGCGTCCAATTCCACATCACGATGGCGGAGTTGGCCAGCACTTGGCGACGCTTGGGTACGACGCAACACTGCTTGAATGCGAGCCACCAGTGCCCGTGGACTGAACGGTTTGGTGATGTAATCGTCGGCCCCGACCCCAAGTCCGAGTACCTGGTCGCTCTCGTTGTCCCGAGCGGTGAGCATGATCACGGGCACGTGCCGATCACGTTGGATCCGCCGACACACCTCGATTCCATCGAAGCCGGGGAGCATAAGATCAAGCACCACCAGATCGGGCTGCAGTTGTTCCACCAGCGCCACTCCGGACGGACCATCGATGGCGATATGAACGGTGAATCCTTCGGCCCGCAGGCGAGTGGCCACCGCATCGGCGATGGCAGGCTCATCCTCCACAATGGCGATGGTGGGGTGATCACTCACACGCCAACCGTAGGCCCCGTGGCCGTGTGTTCAGGCCACCGCAGTGGTGGGCAGTTCGGTGATGGTGGGCAGCGGCAGCACGCTGATGACCGCTCCCGGGGCCAGGAAGCATTCCGAGCGTCGTTGGGTGCGCCGCCACAGCAACAATGCCGCAGGCCCGGTGATCATGGGCAACACAAAGGTGAGGGCCCGAAACACCCCGATGGCCGCCAGGGCAGCGGGCCGTGGCGCTCCGGCGGAGATGAGACCACCAAGCAAACCCACGTCGAGTAGCCCAAGGCCTCCGGGCACCGGGGTCAGCGAACCGAGCACACGAGCAAGAGCCATACACCGACACACTTCCAACGCCGTTACCTCGTTACCCACTCCGAG
>JAYVGK010000195.1:0-1813 GCA_043772215.1 Acidimicrobiales bacterium
GCCACCATGCGAACCTTGGACATCGACACCTGGCCAGATTCCACGGCGGCCTGCAGTGCTGGCAACGCCGCCAACCGATCAACCGCCTTCTCTACCTGCGCCGCCTCACCGCGCGACAACCCCAGCCCAGCCGACAACACCGACCGGTCCACCCCGCCACGTTCCCGCAACAACCGGATCCGCAACCCCTCCAATCGCGAAATGGCCGTGGAGAGAATGGCAACTGACTCATCAATTGCTTGAACATCTGGAAACACAACTGTTGGTCGCAACAGGGCATCAATTGCCTGTTCCAACGAAGTCAGTGTGTCCATAAGAGAACAATACCGAACACATGTTCGAGTGTCAACATCCTTTGGGGAGTTTTGCTTGCCGTGTTGAAAGAAACATGAAATGCTAGGAAACATCATGAAAGTTTCTCCCACTCGACCCTTTTCTGACCGTGAGAACTGGATCATCGAAGTTCCGTCTGCGCCACCTCTCTGTGCTGAACAACCTGGCCCGGGCCAGTACACCGTGGAGGGCGCTCTACAGCAGCGTGGACTGGCCATTCGCAACGTCAAAGGGGCGATGAGCGATCGGCGCGCCTGGATGCGCTGGACGGCCCGGGTCGTCTTCGGCGTTGTGGTGGTGGTGCCGATCGCCTACCTGCTGGGCCTCATGGCATGGTTCGTAGTCAGCATGATCTGACTCAACGCCAGAAGCCCAGGACCCGCCACCCGACATCGAGGAACCCGGCGGCATCGGCCACCTTGGCGCTGGCGTAGTTGTCGGGGGCGTGCAAATACGTAGGCACCCGCCCTTCGGCAATTACCCGACGGGCCACGGTGGCCACCAGTGCACGGCCGATACCGCGCCCGCGCAGCGACTCTTCCGTACCCACGCTCAGCTCGTGCCCGAAATCGTCATGCATCTTGCGGCCCACACCCGCTCCGTATTTCCCGTCGTCGTCCCAGGCGATGAGAAGGTCGCCATTGAACGGCTTCAGCCAGTCCGGTACGCGCGGATCCTCTGTGGGCACCCATTCACCGGCGTCGGGAATATCGGTGGGATCAAGTGTCCAGCGAAACAGCCCACGGGACAACACGCCGGGACGCCCCAATACGGCTCCCATACCGGCGGACAGCGACGCAATGTCGGCCTCGAGATCATCGCCGCTCACCAGTTCGGCGATGGCGTCCACCTTGTCCATCGGCACCGACAGCACCGCATGCGACGGAGTGGAAACACCCACCACATCGTGAAGAAAACCGTCCCAGCCCGGCATGGCTCGATGTGCCGAGCCCACCACAGTGACCCCGGACCCCGATGGAGGCCATCCGCCCAACCAATCACGCAGGTGACGGGCCAGGATCTCGGGAGTGTGGGCGGAATCTACTGCTGACATGTCGGGTCATTGTCTAGCTGCTCGCAGGTGGTGCGTGGCCAACCGGAGCACCGGTCACACCGAGTGGATCAGGGATTGCAATGCTGCCTATGGTCAGCGGGCCAAGAATGCGAGCAGCGCGGCGTTGAACTCCTGGGTATGCGACGCATTGATGCCATGCGGACCACCCTTGATGATCACGAGTTCTGAGTTGGCGATGGCTGCCGCCGAGCGCTTGCCACTGACGTCGAACGGGACGATGCCATCGGAGTCCCCATGGATCACCAACGTGGGCACAGTGATCTTCTTCAGGTCCTCCCGAAAATCGGTGCGGCCAAAGGCGGCGATGCAATCGAGCGTCGCCTTTGGCGATGCCACCTCCGCCAAACTGAGCGCGTACTGGCGTTGGGCCTCGCTCACCTTCAGGTCGCTGCCAGCGCTGAAGAA
>JAYVGK010000196.1:0-2092 GCA_043772215.1 Acidimicrobiales bacterium
GGGGCCAGCATCTCCAGCAGCCCCAGTCCCAGCGGGCCACTGAGGGCCAACAGTTCCAAAGCATCACGATCTGGTCGGGTGAGGCCCGAAAGACGAGCAGTGATGAGGTCGGTGAGCCGGTCGGTGCCCGACAGTGTGCCGTCGATTCGCCATGTGCCGTCGATGAGTTGCAACGTGTTCGACTCCACTGCGCCCATGAGCAACTCGCGCAGGTACAACACGTTGCCCAGGGCACGTGTGCGGAACGCGTCGAGGGCACGCCGTTCCACCGGCGCGTCCAAGACGCAGCGTAGCAACTCGACCATTCCGTGATCCGTCAACTCGGAGACATCCACACGGGCCGCTTCGCCTGAGCGCAGGCTGGCCGAGAATGCATCGTGGAGGGCCTCTCCTTGGCGCACCGTGGCCACTACCTTGGCGTCGCCGTTGGCAATGAGCAGTGACACCACGGCGGCCGACAGCGAATCGAGAAGGTGTGCATCATCGACGAACAACACAACGCGACCAGCCCCTGAAGCATCGCCCATGGAGCGAACGGTTCGTTGCACCATCGCCACCAGAAGGGCGGCTTCGTTCGATGCGTCATGGGTAAGCGGAGCACCGGTGCGCGTTGTCCCATCACGTCGGTCGGTCAACAGATGGGCCACCGAAGCAAACGGCACACTCGATGACGTTGAACTTCCCACGATGCGCACGGTGGCGACACCGACTGCTTCACATCGAGCCCGGACCTCAGCGGCCAATCGGGTTTTGCCCACTCCGGCTTGGCCGAATAGATACACCGCTCGGATGTGATCGTCTGTGAGCAGACTTTCTATGACAGTCACCTCCGAATCCCGTGCCGCAAATGGCCACTGTGCCCGCAGCCGGGTGGCGTGATCCAACGTGGCCGCCAACGGGGGCGCCGGGACAACTGCGAGCGTTCGTGGCGAAGGCACCCTCGGAGGGTAGCGGGCGGCTCCCTCTGGGTGCCGCTTTGGTTAGTCGTGGATCATTTGCAGTTCTTGGTGGCGTACGCGCTGAGATGGGGACCGAGGAGAGCGAGTCGTGCCGCCCCTTTGCTCAACGGTTCCAGTGCTTTGGCGATGGTCTCGGGGTGAGCTTGATCGATCTTGGCAAAGCTCACCGAGAGGTCGCCCATCAATTTGGCCATGAACTCGTAATCAGATTTGAGTTCTTGGGGAGCGGTTTTGGTGAGGGTCTTCAGCCGCTCTGATGATTTCTTGAGCGTCGCCGACTGAGTTTTGGGATCGCCCACCGGATTCAGGCTGGACAGCGCTTTGCTGAACTCTTGGATGGACTTGATATCGCCACATCCGGGCTTGGCCTCGGCTTGGGCGGCGGGCGCAGCGACAAGGGTGAGCGAGGCAATGGCCAAGGCGGTGACACCAAGGCGGATCCGGCTGATGTGATGAGTGATGTTCATACCCATGACTGTATGGATGAGCACCACGCACGTCATGAGTAGCCACTACCCATTTCATGCATCCATCTGGTCTTGTTCAATGGAGAGCACGACGGTCCGGCATTGGGGGCACGCGTGCGCTCCAGCTTCGGCTTACCGTCACACTGGATCCGTAGATGCCACTCCGTTGTTTGAGACATGGGACGTCCAAGCGGAGCCGTCCCAGTAACGTTGGCTGTGGCGACTGGTGGGGTCGGCATGCCAGCCTGGAGTACTGGCAACCGTAGGTAGGGCGACGGTGCTGACGGAGTCACCATTTCGGGAGGGCTCCCTCAGCAAACTGAGGACGACAGTGATCAGGAGGGCAACCCGACCCTGAATACTCACGCATTTATACACGTATTGGCCCAGACTGCAGCGTTCTCGTTCAGTCCGTCCCTCCTGGCGGGACGCAGTGAAACAACAAGGGGTCATTGTCAGACAGAAGTGGCGACAGGAACGGGCGTTGGGAGCGCATTGCTGTTGCGCTGACGGATGCGGGATGAAAAGAGGGTGGAGGCGCATACGACGGCAATCACAAGATTCCTCCATGGCGAAAGTCCGACAGTGTGGGTTGGTCACCCAGAACGGCCACCAATGTGGCCACTCCAAACACGCCCCCCACTTGACGAGCAGTGGTGTTGATGG
>JAYVGK010000197.1:0-1747 GCA_043772215.1 Acidimicrobiales bacterium
GGGGGCGTCACCACACACCACCGTCACGTCGGCGCCATGCTCGGCGGCATTGGTGCGGATACGTCCGGCATCGTCAGCGGCGCGCTCCACCGCAATGACTCGCAGACCGGGGCGCAGTCGAGCCGCCTCGATGGCCACTGAACCGCTAGCGGCACCCACATCCCACATCACCCCGGTGGCGGGAAGGTCGAGTTTACCGAGCGTCACGGCTCGCACTTCGGCCTTGGTGATCATGCCGCCACGATAGGCAAAGCGGGCTTCCGGAAGCCCCCACCCTTCACCGGCTGCCGTTGAGGAATAGCTAGGCGCGCAGATGATGACAACAGACATGGGGTCGAACTCACCAGTAGCCAAACCCGTGAGGTCAGTGCTGGTGACCGATTCTCCGGGTTCGCCGATGCGGCTCACTACATGCACCACTCGGGGCCCGCAGTGACGCTGTATCAACGCCGTACCAATCGCCTGGGGCGGATTGTCCGGTGAGGTGAGTACCGCCGCCTTTCGCGCCGGCAGAAGGAGCGAGACGGCTTGATCCAGCGGCCGTCCATGGGCGGTAATCACCACAGCGTCATCCCACGACATCCCCACCTTGGCAAATGCCATGGCCACCGAGGACGGGGCAGGATGCACCACCAGTCGGTGGCTACCAAAGCACTGGGCCAACGACCGTACGATGCCAAAGAATCCAGGGTCTCCGGAAGCCAGTACGCATACTTTCTCACCGCCGGCCACGTAACGGCCCACCTCGGTGAGCACTTCGTGCAGGGGGCCGACCAATTCGAGCCGGCGAGCCGAAGCGGGTGCGCCCGCCAGTGACAACTGACGAGGGGAACCCACCACCACCGTACAGTCCCTCAGCGCTTCTACGGCTAAAGCACCGAATGCTGAGCCGCCGATGAGCCCCACCACGGTGATGGGAATCAACGTGGTGTCAGCCGACAGCACTGCTGCTCCGAAACGATGTGTCAAACGACGGCAAGTACACATGACTGCGTACTGGGGGCGGCGCTTGGCGCAACGCCTCCCCTACCAGCACCAGCACCGTGGTGGTGGCCCCCAACTGGCGTAGCGCATCGGCCAACTGGCCCACCGTGGTGCGCACCAAACGCTCATCGGGCCACGACACTCGTTGGGCAATGACGGCCGGCGTATCGGTCAAATAGGCCGACCCCACACCCAGCAGCTCATCCTGCAATGCTTCGGGGCGGGCGGCCGACAGAAACACGGCCATGGTGACTCCCGGTTGCGCCAATGCACCCATCCGCTCGCCATCTGCCGTGGACGACGACGTGCGGTGGGCCAATCGAGTGAGTACCACGCTCTGGGCCAAGCCGGGAATGGTGAGCTCATGGCCGGCAGCTGCAGCCGCCGCATTCACCGAACTCACACCGGGCACGATGTGGAATCGGCGACCATTGGCGACACACCAGGCAATCTGCTCACCAATGGCTGAGTACACGGTGGGATCACCTGAATGTAGGCGCACGATGGCAGCATCGGGGTGGGCGCCGAACACGGCCGTGACCTGTTCCAGGGTCATGTGCTTGGAGTCGTGCAACTCAACCCCAGCGTGGCAATGCGAGAGCAACTCCTCGGGCACCAAAGATGCCGCCCACACCACCACGTCAGCCTCGGCCAGCAACCGAGCACCCCGGATGGTGATGAGGTCAGCCGCGCCGGGTCCTGCCCCCACGAAGGAGATCACTCGACTACCGCGACCGGAGCGCAACCGGGTAGGCGGGGCGGA
>JAYVGK010000198.1:0-2765 GCA_043772215.1 Acidimicrobiales bacterium
AGGGAATCGACGACGTGGAAGGCGCCCTGCTTGAAACCGCTCGGAGCGTCGTCGGCGCTTCACTTCCGTTGGCGTTGATGCTCGATCACCACGCCAACGTGACCCAAAAGATGATCGATCATTGCGACCTTTTGATGGGGTTTCGCACGCAACCACATGATCAACGCGAAACCGCGCGTGACCTGACATTGCTGGGCGTCCGTCTGTTCAGCGGAGAGGTTGCCCCGACCATGGCGTGGAGAAAGCTGCGGATGCTCACCCACCAAGAGCAATACCTCACATCACAAGGTCCGATGAAAGCGTTGTTCGATCGTGCTCGCGAAATGGAACGCGATCCACGAGTGCTCACGGTGTCGCCATTCCCGATGCAGCCGTGGCTTGATGCCGACGAGGCAGGATGGTCGGTGGTCGTGGTGACCGACAATGAGCCAGCGCTGGCTGAGGAGTTGGCCGAGAACTTGGCCGCATTCGCCTGGTCGATGCGGACTGGGTTCCAACGTACGGAGAGTCGACCCGTCGACGAAGCCGTCAAGAATGCAGACAACTCGATCGCCGGTCCCATACTGCTTAGCGACACCGGGGACTCGGTGTTGGGCGGTTCAGCGGGCGACAGCACCGTCGTCCTTGAGGCACTGTTGCGTCTCGGTGTTCGACGACCTGCTCTGGTTCCGATGATCGACCCAGTTGCTGCACGCACATTGGCCGCCGCGAACATTGGTGACACCGTGACACTGTCTATTGGCGGCCGGTCATCGCCGTTGTTCAGTCCACTGATAGTTACCGGGGTTGTACGAGCAGTTGCCGACGGGGTCGTGGAGTTGAGTGATCACCCCCAGAACCTGATCAATATGGGTCGCTCCGTGGCATTTGAGGTGGGGTCAGTGACCTTGTTGGTCACGGAGTTCGCTGGTGTCGCGGGAATCCACCCGACGGTGTACCGCCATGTCGGGATCGAGCCCGCAGAGTTTCAAACGATCGTCATGAAAACAGCATCGAACTTCCAGTACATGGCGCCGATCACATCGGCCATGATCCGAGCGGCCACACCCGGACCCACGCAGTCCGACATCGCAACGCTGCCATGGCAACGAGTGCCGCGACCAATTTTTCCGATCGATGCGACAACCACGTGGCGGGCTGAACGATGACCATCCTTCGACCCACGATCTTCAACGGTAACGCGCATCGCTCGCCCGTCTACGCACAACGAAGGTTCCCCATATGAAGCTTGCTCGGGTCCGCCACGGATCCACAGTCCATCTCGCCCGGCTCGAAAGCGACCACGCCGTCCTCCTCGAGACTGAGTCCGATTCGCCTCGCGCTGACGTCATGGTCGATGCCATCACGTCCACGGCCCGATTCGACGGAAACGGGAACTGCGTACCGCTCGGCGATGTCGAGCTTCTCGCCCCAGTTCGGCGACCCGGCAAGATCATCGCAATCGGCTTGAACTACGCAAACCACGCCAGCGAGTCCTCGATGGAAGCACCATCGGCTCCTCTGCTGTTCTCCAAAGCGTCGTCGGCAATTGTCGGTCCGAACGAAGCAGTTCGGTGGACCGGCGCAGACTGTCAACAGCCCGACTACGAAGCAGAGCTCGCAGTGATCATCGGCGCTCCCGCATCAGGTGTAGTCGACGATCCACTTCACCACGTATTTGGTTACACGTGTTGCAACGACTTCTCGGCGCGCGATGCACAGTTCAGCGACGGCCAATGGATGCGCGGTAAATCGTTCGATACGTTTTGTCCGCTCGGCCCGTGGATTGTGACGCCGGACGAGTTTGGCGATCCGCAAAACCACGCAATCGGCATCGACGTCACCGATCCCAACGGAGACACAGTGCGCCTCCAGAACGGCCACACCAGCAACATGATCTTCGGCGTCGCCGAAATCATCACCTACGTTGCACGGTTCATGTCGCTGGAGTCGGGGGACGTCCTAGCGACCGGTACACCCGATGGTGTGGGGTTTGCTCGCAAGCCTCCGAGGTTCATGGGCCACGGCGATGTGATGTCGGTTTGGGTCGACGGAATCGGCGCACTCACGAACCCCTGCGTGGTCCGCTGATGGCAAGCGAAGGGACTCCCGTGCATCTTCGTACGGCGCGCTGGTACGAGGGCACCAGTCGCGACAACTTCATCCATCGCAGTTGGATGAAGCGAGGTCTCCCCGACGATGCATTCACGGGTCGACCGATGATCGGCATCTGCAACTCGGCCTCCGAGCTCACGCCGTGCAACCAGCATCTTGACGAGTTGGCCGAACACGTCAAACGTGGGGTCTGGGAGTCTGGAGGTGTCCCGCTCGAGTTCCCCGTGATGTCTCTCGGCGAAACGCAGATCCAACCGACCACGATGTTGTTGCGCAATCTGATGGCGATGGATGTCGAAGAGTCGATCAGGGGCAACCCTATCGACGGTGTCGTCCTGCTGTCTGGTTGTGACAAGACCACGCCGGCTATGGTGATGGGGGCGGCGTCGGTAGACCTCCCTGCGCTGATGGTGACGGGCGGGCCGATGCTGACCGGTCGGCACCGAGGCCGGGCTCTCGGGTCGGCCACCGACATGTGGCGGATGAGTGAGGAGGTTCGAGCTGGCACATTGAGCCAGGAGGAGTTCCTGGCCACTGAATCGGTGATGACTCGTAGTGCCGGGCACTGCAATCCCATGGGTACTGCGTCGACGATGGCGTCGATGGTCGAGGCACTTGGTTTCACTCTGCCCGACAATGCGGCGATCCCTGCTCCGGACGCCCGCCGTCTC
>JAYVGK010000199.1:0-1562 GCA_043772215.1 Acidimicrobiales bacterium
GCGTTGGAACTCCATGGCATACGACCTTCCACCACCATGGCGCCATCGAGCAGCACATCAAGATCCATGGGGGGTTCTGTGCTCAAGATTGTACCTGGATCAGTTGAAACACACGCAGCTGTAACCCACTGAATCAATGGGCGATTCACACACCGGACACGCTGGCCGACCAGCACGTACCAGCACCGATCCGGCTTCGGCAAAGGTCTTGGCTTGACTTCGTGAGATGGGGAAGCGGGCTTGCCCACCGGTGCGGTCGGCGGAATCAGCGTCAGGCTCTGCGTCGTCGGCACTGGCGAACTCTTCAAGCACCACCATGATGCGATCCGTGGGTGCTTCATATCCCAATGCAATGGAGCCAACCGACCACTCGGCCAACACTGGAGCGCTCAGTGACGTGCCTGTGGGCAATTCTCGGTCCGTAGCCACCGGCGGTAGATCACCGAGCAGCGTGGTGAGCGCGTGGGACAGGGCATCTACATGGGCCTTTTCGCATTTGAACGACAGCACCGTGGAGCCCGAGGCCACTTGCAGATAAAACGTCCGCGCTCCCGGTATGCCGGTGGCCCCCGCCACGAATCGGTCGATATCAGTGAGATCGAATGACGTACTCATGACGGCCTCAGCGTCCCCAGATCACCGGTTTCGTTGACGGTGAGCACACTTGGACCATGGGGGCTGAAGGAGATGGCTGACACCGAGCATGTGGAGATGGATATCCGCTGGAACATGTCGAGGTGGGTGCCCAATGCGTGGGCCACTGCGGCCTTGATGGGATCAGCGTGACTGAACACCGCAATGGTGCCTCCCCGATGACGTTCGCCGAGTTTGGTGATGGCACCAGTCATGCGGGTCTGCATCTCGGCAAACGATTCTCCGTTGGGAAAACGGAATCCACTGGGGTAGCGCTGCACCGTGGTCCACTCCGCCAGTTTGTAAAGCTCTTTCAGGTTGCGACCAGTCCAATCGCCGAAGTCGCATTCCACCAGTCCTCGCTCTATCCGCACGGCCAACTTGAGTGCCTTGGAAAGCGGAGCCGCCGTTTCACGAGCCCGTTCCAGCGGTGAGGCGTAGATGGCATCGATCTTGCGCACTGAACCGAGCCGCTCCGCCACGGAGGCGGCCTGAGTACGACCCACGTCGGAAAGATGCAGACCTTTGGCGCGCCCCGGTAGCACTGTGCCAGTGGTGGGGGTCTGGCCATGACGTACGAGCAGAACAAGCGTGGGTGGAGGAGGTGCCGATCGGACCATAACGACAAAGACCTTACCGAATCCCCTGCACCAAGTGGGCAACTGGTGGGTGCAACGTTGTGACTGATGAGAAGGTACAACCATGAATTCTGCACTCGCCCGCCTCGATGCAGATATCTGTGCCTGTCGCGCTTGCCCTCGCCTGGTGGCGTGGCGCGAGTTGGTGGCCGTGGAGCGCAAAGCGGCACATCGCGATGAGCAGTACTGGGGGAAGCCAGTTTCGGGGTTTGGCGACCCGCTCGCAACGGTGCTGGTGCTCGGTCTGGCGCCTGCCGCGCATGGAGCCAACCGCACCGGACGGGTGTTCAC
>JAYVGK010000200.1:0-4261 GCA_043772215.1 Acidimicrobiales bacterium
CCAAAGTTGGGGCAAAGACAGTGGCCAAGGCCCCGGTCAAGGCTGCATCGAAGGCAGCCGCTGCAGTTTCGAAGGTCGCCGCCAAGCCGGCCACCAAGACTGCAACCGTCAAAGCCGCCAAGGCCAGCGCCAAGGTCCCGGTGAAGGCGGCAGCCAAGAGCCCTGCGGCCAAGGCCCCCGCCGCCAAGAGCCCGGCCAAGACATCGCGTTCGGCGTCAGCCGCCGTGGGACGGGTAGCGGGCACCCACCGGGTCTCAGCTCCGGTCAGCGGCACTGACAAGGTGTTGACGTTCGAAACCGGACGCCTGGCCCAGCAAAGCCAGGGTGCGGTGGTGGCCACCATTGGTCGCACCACTGTCCTGGTCACCGCCAACGCAGCCAAAGGCGTTCGTGACGGTATCGACTTCTTCCCGCTCACCGTCGACGTCGAGGAGCGGGCCTATGCGGCCGGCAAGATTCCCGGCTCGTTCTTCCGTCGCGAAGGCCGTCCTACCGACGCTGCCATCCTCACCTGCCGCCTCACTGACCGGCCCCTGCGTCCGTCGTTTCCGGATGGCTTCCGCAACGAAACCCAGGTCGTCACCACCGTGCTCGGCGCCGATCAGGAGAACCCGCACGACGTGCTCTCCATCAATGGCGCCAGCGCCGCACTGATGATCAGCGGCATCCCCTTCGACGGCCCCATCGGCTCGGTCCGGATGGCGTTCAGCCAGGACGGCGAGTGGATACCCCATCCCACCTATGAAGAGGGTGAAGAATCCACGTTCGAGATCGTGGTGGCCGGCCGCCAGCTCGACGACGGCGATGTGGCCATCATGATGGTGGAAGCGGGTGGTACGGAGAAGGCGTGGTCGTTCTATGAGGACGGCGCTCCCAAAGTCACCGAAGAGGTCATTGCCGAGGGTCTCGAAGCGTGCAAGGTGTGGATCAACGAGTCCATCGAACTGCAACGCGAGCTGGTGGCCGTGGCCGGTGTGCGTCAGGCCCTGAAGTACACGCCAGTGCTCGACTACGGCGCTGATGTATGGGAGGCGGTGGAAAAGGTGGGCACCAAGCTCATCGAGCCCACCACCACGATCATCATCAAGGCCGATCGTAACGAGGCCACTGATGCCGCCACCAAGGCCATCGTGGAGCAGCTCAGTGGTCAGTTCGCCGGCCGGGAGAAGGAAATCAAGGAAGCAGTACGTTCGCTTACCAAGAAGATGGTTCGCAAGCGAGTGGTGGACAAGGGCATCCGTATGGATGGCCGTGGCCCCCGTGATCTGCGTCCGGTGAGTGCCGAAATCGGTATCATCCCCACCGCCCACGGCACCGGCTTGTTCCAACGTGGTGAAACGCAGGTGCTCAATGTATGCACACTTGCCATGCCGAAAATGAACCAGATGCTCGACACACTGGATCCGGTTAACAAGAAGTACTACATGCACCACTACAACATGCCTCCTTCCGCCAACGGCGAAACGGGTCGTGTAGGTTCGCCCAAGCGGCGTGAAATCGGCCACGGAAAACTGGCCGAGCGCGCATTGTTGCCCGTGGTGCCCAGTCAGGAAGAGTTCAGCTATGCGCTGCGCTTGGTGTCCGAGGTGTTGGCCTCCAACGGGTCCACGTCCATGGCGTCGGTGTGCTCCAGCTCACTGTCGTTGATGGACGCCGGTGTGCCCATCAAGGCCGCCGTGGCCGGTATCGCCATGGGCCTCATCTACGCCGAAGGGAAATACACCACCCTCACCGACATCCTCGGCTCCGAAGATGCTTTCGGCGACATGGACTTCAAGGTGGCTGGCACCGCCGACTTCGTCACCGCCCTGCAGCTCGACACCAAGATCGACGGTATCCCCGCCGATGTACTGGCGGCGGCTCTGCAGCAGGCCAAGGAAGCGCGTTTATCAATTCTCAAGGTCATGAACGCCACCATTTCCAAGCCCCGTACGGAGGTCAACGAGACGGCACCGAAGATCGTCAGCTTCGAGATCCCCATGGACAAGATCGGGGAGGTCATCGGGCCCAAGGGCAAGGTCATCAACCAGATCCAGCAGGAGACCGGCGCCGACATCTCTGTCGATGACGACGGCATGGTGGGCACAGTGTCCATTGGTTCCGTGGACGGCGCTGCCGTCACCGAAGCCCGTCGCCGTATCGAGTTGATCCTCGATCCGCCGAAGGTGGAAAACGGTGCGGTGTACATGGGCAAAGTGGTGTCCATCACCAAGTTCGGTGCCTTCATCAACATCCTTCCCGGCCGTGACGGACTCATGCACATCTCCAAGGTTGGCAAGGGCGAGCGGGTCAACAACGTGGAAGACGTGTTGTCGCTGGGTCAGGCCATCGAGGTCCGCGTCGATGACATCGACGTTCAGGGCAAGGTGTCGCTGAACTACGCCGATGCTCCGGCATCGGCCCCCAGTGCCCCTCGTGAAGATCGCGGACCCCGTGAAGATCGTGGTCCCCGTAGTGACTCACGGGGTGATGCACGTGGCGATTCGCGGGGCGGTCGTGACGACCGGGGTGGTCGTGGCGGCCGTGACGAACGGGGCCCACGTCCGGACCGTGATCGGGGTCCTCGTCGTGATGATTCTCGTCCCTCGAGCCCGGCTCCCCGGTCCACGCCCAACGGGTCGACCACCATCAGTTTCGATGAGGCCTTCGATGCCCAGATGGCCCAGGAGATCGGTGATCTCGGCCCGTCCAACCAGGGTGCCGATGCACCGTCGGAGTCACGCGGTGACGGCGGTGGTGGACCCCGTCGTCGTCGCCGTTGAGTAGAGCAAACCATGTCGCGGCAGTGACCGCAGGTGGACCAGAATCAAGAACATGACCAACGCCCGATCCGATGCCGTCCGAGTGACGACCCTCGGGTCGGGTGTTGTCGTTGTCACCGAGCGAATGGCTGACGTGCGTTCTGTCACCACCGGAGTGTGGGTGGACGTTGGCTCTCGCGACGAAACCGACGCTGAGGCGGGCTCGTCGCATTTTCTGGAGCACTTGGCGTTCAAGGGCACGGCCACCAGGTCTGCTCGCGACATCGCCGAAACGGTTGATTCCATGGGTGGTGACATGAACGCATACACCACCAAGGAATACACGGCCTTCCACATCCGGACTCTGGATGAGGACGCTGCTGAGGGTTTGGCCATTCTGTGCGACATCGTGGGCGCGCCATCGTTGCGGCCGGATGAGGTGGCCAGCGAGCAGCGGGTCATCCTCGAAGAAATCAACATGCGCGCTGATGAGCCCGATGAGCTCATGCATGAGCTACTCCACGAGGCCCGCTTTCCGGAGCACCCGTTAGGGCGAGACATCGCCGGCAACGCCGAAACGGTGTCGGCCATGTCAGCCGACACTATTCGAGCCTTTCATAACCGTACATACGTACCCGGCTGTGTAGTGGTGGCCTGCGCCGGGCTCATCGACCATGAGCAGGTGGTGGCGCAGGTCGAGGCCACCCTTACCTTGCCCGTTGGTCCGGGTCGATTGGATCGCGGTGCGCCTGTGGTGAAGTCTGAGCGGCTGAGGGTGGGGGAGTCAGACACTGAGCAAATCCACTTGGCCTTGGCCCTGGGTGGACTGGATCGATTCCATCCCGATCGCTTTGCGCTCGGCGTGGTGGACCATGTACTCGGCGGTGGGATGTCCAGCCGGTTGTTCCAGGAAATTCGCGAGGCCCGGGGATTGGCGTACTCGGTGTACTCGTATCGCTCTCCATATGCCGATGCCGGCTTCTTGGGTATTGGGTTGGGCACTGCGCCAAGCCATCTCTTGGAGGTGTTGGATCTGGTGCACAAAGAGCTGGAACGTCTGCGCGCAGACGGTCTCACGGCCGATGAAATCAGCCGGGCCAAGCGTTCCATCCGGGGTGGGTCGGCGATGGCGTTGGAGGACACCGGATCACGCATGGCCCGCATTGGCCGCAGCCAACTGCTGATGGGCACCGTGCCAACGCTCGATGAAGTGCTGGCCCTCACCGAAGCGGTGACCCTTGAGGATTGTGCACGGGTGGTGGAGGCGTGTTTGGCCCTGCCGCGCTCGCTGGCCATGGTGGGCCCAGTGGAGGCCACCCTGCTGGACGGCCATCCCGTTCTCGGCTGAGGTTGCGCTCGGTCGCTATCCTCTCTACATGCGCGTTGGAGTGTTTGGAGCGGCCGGTCGGATGGGGGCTGAGGTGTGCCTCACGGTGCAAGGCGACCCCCAACTGGAACTGGTGGCTGCAGTGGACCCATTCCATGCTGGAGAGGATCTCCTCGGGCTCACGGTGGCGGCG
>JAYVGK010000201.1:0-2657 GCA_043772215.1 Acidimicrobiales bacterium
GCCGGGCCGTTGGGACTGGACCCCGCCGGGCTCACGGACCGGGCCCGCGCCGTACTCCCCTCGTTGGCCGACGAAGGTATTGGCATCAGTGAGGGCCGCGTCCGGACGGTGGAACAACCGGATCCGTTGGCCGATCACCCATTCATACGTACGCTGAGTGACAATCTGTTCTCGCCGCCGGAAGCGCTCGGCGTGGACCGGACGGAATTGCGGGAACTGGTACGCCGAGCTCTGGTGGTGGAACGCGATGGTGTGTATTTCAGCCCGCAGGCCGTTGCCCAATCGGCATTGGCAGTGGCCCGACTCTTGGTGGCGAATCCCGATGGCGTCACGGTGGCAATGGTGCGCGATGAGTTGGGCAACAGTCGCAAACACGTTCTACCGCTGCTTGCTCATCTCGACGCCACCGGCGTCACCCGTCGACGCGGCGATGTACGCATCGGCGGTCCCAAACTCCCCACCGTGACGTGACCCCCATGCGGAGACGCGTCATCATCGGCGCGCTTATGGCTGGACTGGTAGTTGCCACGGTGGCGGGGCTGCGGGCGTCCGGACAGACCCGCCTCGTGGCCATGGTGGCGGCGGGCGCTTTCTATGGTGTGGTGCTGTACTTGGCCCGTCACCATTGGGTGGTGCCCCCTCGGATCACGATGCTGGCGCTGGTGGTGGTGTTGGGGGTGGGGCTGTGCGGCCCTCCGCAACGCTCTCGTGACGTATGGGCCTACGCCACATATGGCCAGATGGTGCGAGATGGCCATGACCCGTATGTGGAGCGGCCGTCGGAGATCACCCCCAACGCGTTCACCAAGCGAATGGCACCAGGGTGGAAGCACGCACGCGCCGTCTATGGCCCCGGGTTTATGGCGGTGGCCACGGTGGGGATGACAGTGGTGGCCCACGCCCCGGTTTCTACCCCGAACCGACCCATGCTGGCCCGATTGTGGTTTCAATCGATGGCCATCCTTGCGCTACTAGGTGCACTTATTATCGTGTGGCGGACCACCCATGACCCGGCGGCGTTGTTTGCCCTCGGTCTGTCGCCGGTGGTTACCATTGCCATCGTCCATGAGGCCCACAACGACCTGTTGGTGGGAGTGGCCCTGTTGGGCGCAGTGGTACTGGCTCGCAGGCGACCTGTGGTGGGAGTGGGCATCGCCAGCCTGGCGGTGCTCATCAAGGTGTCGGCCGTGTTGCCGTTGGCCGGGTTGGTGTGGTGGGTGCTGTTCCACCATGGCTGGAAGCACGCGGTGAAGGGAACTTTGGGCGGACTGTTGGTCATCGGTGCGACATACGGTGCGGTGGGCGGCCAGCGAGTGGTGCAGCCGATCCTGGCGGCCGATCGGCTGATGTCGAGTTCGTCGATCTGGTCGTTGGACGGGTTGGTGTCCGTTCATCTGGCCCAACTCGGCGTGACGGTACTGGCGGCTGCAGTGTTGATGGCCCGGCGGCGCGACACCGATGGTGCATTGGCGGTGGCCGGTACCGGCCTGGCTTACTTGTTGGCGGCCGCCTATGTGTTGCCGTGGTATGCCGGGTGGGTGTTGCCCGCAGCAGTCCTCGGGTGGCGATCAAGGACCACGCAACTGCTGCTGTTTTTCTCCACGTTGTCATTCATCACCTACGGCACCGGCACGACAATGGACAGCGCCGTGCTGTCGGAGATCCACCATCAGATGATCCGACGGTACCTACCGCTGTTTGAGATCGTCGCCATTGCCGCACTGGCCGTGGCCAGTGTGAGACGGGCCTTGATGCAACCGCGTTGACCCCTTAGATGTTGCCGTCGAGTACGGCTTGACGGATCCACGGGATGACCTCGTCGAGCATGGTATCGAGCGTGGTGGTGGCCTCGAAGCCCAATACCAGTTTGGCTTTCTCTACTGATGGAATGCGCTTCTGAACGTCGTACTCGTACGGATCGTCGCTGATCCAGTTGAACGCCTTGTCGGCGCCGTGGATCTTGGTCCAGATGAGCTCGGCCAGAGCCAACACCGTGGTGGATTCCTCGGTCGAGATGTTGAAATCCTCGTTCAGCGCATCCGGGTGTTCCATGCACACGGCAATCCCGCGGGCCAGATCACCACCGTAGGTGTAGTGACGGATCTGCGTACCGGCACCGAGCAGATGAAGAGGATCTTGACCTTTCACAATCTTCTGCACGATGTCGGGCACCACGTGGCTCATGGCCAACTGCACGTTGCCGCTGAGCACTTCATGCTCGCCCAGGGCCCGACTTTCACCGATGCCCACACAGTTGAACGGACGCACGATGGTGTACGGCAGCCCGTACTGCTGATGGGCAGCGATGGCGAAGTACTCCACGGCCAGCTTCTGGAATCCATACGAAGACAGTGGCGGTGGCACTTTGCGCTCGTCACCCTCCACGCTGGGCCAATGGTCGGTGGATTCGAACACCATGGAACTCGACAGGTACGTGACCTTCTTCAGCCGGCCGGTACCACTGGCATACGCCTTCAAGGCTGCATCACACGATGCAGCAATGATGCGCTCGTTGCTGGCCAGCAGATCGTATGCGTACGCATGAAAGTAGCTGATGCCACCGATGAGCGCAGCACCCGCAATGAAATGGTCACAGTCCGATGCCAGCTCGGTCATCAACGCCACGTCGGTGCAGTCGCCGATGATGAACTGATAGT
>JAYVGK010000202.1:0-9407 GCA_043772215.1 Acidimicrobiales bacterium
ATCTGCTCGTCGAAATCGATGGCATCACGCTCGGCCAGTGCGGTGCGGTAACGAGGAAACATCACGGCAAATCCAGGGATGTCGTCACGAGCCAACTCCACATCAGCCGGGTCGCGCAATGCCATTCGCACTTCGCTGAGCGCCTCGATATAAGCCGCCAGTGGATCGGTGTTGGACTTCCATCGAGAACGCGGGATCTCCACCAAGTCCTCCACCAGTCGACGCACATCGCGATCATCAAGCAGACGCGGGGGACGCTGGCGATGTTGTGCAAGCAACCGCCCACCGACTGCATTCAGGGTTCGTACGCGCGCTGATAACCCTTCGGTGCGGGTCTCCAACTCTTCCTGGGCCTTGCGGTTGTACGCCACCGCCAAGATCAGTTGCGGTTCAACTTCACGGTCCACCAGCAGATGGCGGAGGCGTTCCGTGAGTACACGCGTTTTGCCGGAACCCGCAGGGGCGATGATGCGGGCGGGGCCGGAGCCATGGCCCACCGCAACCAACTGGTCGGGGGCCAGTTCCGCCTGCGGTGGGCGTTGCGGCGGGGCCACATACAGCCGACCGAGGTCCACGCTCTCGCGGTGCACCACCGCTCCCAATTCGACCGGTAGCGGACTGCGCGGCCCACCGTCCACCCATGCGGTAACACCGCCGGCGAGCACCACATCGCCCTGCCCGGTAGTGCATGGCTGGGCTCCCAATCGCTCCGCCTTACGACCCCACCACCAAATGGGTTCCCCCGGGCCACGAGCGTCATAGGAGTTGGCCCACACCAGAAAATGGAGTCGATCCAACAACGGCTCGAACCGGGCGCCGGCCACCCACGGCTCCACGAGATAGGAACGGGGCTCACGAAACGATGCCGCGTCCACCGCCAAGTTGATGACCACCGGCGTACGCGAAGCCCACGCCTCGTGCAGTTGCGCCACCACCCCACGGGGAGCCGCCACCACTTCGTTGTCGATGGTGATGCGTTCGCAATCCGCCCAGCGATCAGGCGGGGCCGCCCCATCAGCCACGATAACTGATCGACCCAATTGCGCTGATGCACCCGTCACAGCGCCATCCTAGCGAACAAGTGTTCGGCATGGAACCAGGTGATGGGGCACCATCGAATGGCAATCTGGTGTTTTGATGCGATGAGATGGGGGCTCGGCACTTCGACGCACCGGGGGTAATCCAGATGAGTGATGTTCAGGGCGTGAGTGACAGCCGCTTCGATGGTTTGCGCGAGGTGTTCACTTCGCAGTTGGCCTCCGGTGAGGATCTCGGCGCGTCC
This sequence comes from Acidimicrobiales bacterium, assembly GCA_043772215.1. Classification (GTDB taxonomy): domain Bacteria; phylum Actinomycetota; class Acidimicrobiia; order Acidimicrobiales; family JANYDT01; genus JANYHQ01. Next base: position 1,283 of record JAYVGK010000202.1, read on the forward strand.
CTGGCGCTACGGATTGACGACAAGCCGTTGGTAGACCTGTGGGGCGGGTGGTCGGATGGAGCGCAGACCAGGCCATGGCAGCGCGACACCATCGTCAACGTGTGGTCAACCACCAAGACCATGACAAACCTATGCGCGCTGATCTTGCATGATCGCGGGCTGCTCGACGTCTACGAGAAGGTGTCCACCTACTGGCCCGAGTTTGGCGCCAACGGCAAGGAGGCCATAGAGGTCCGTCATCTCCTTTCGCACACCTCAGGTGTGTCGGGATGGGCCCAGCCCATCACCCTCGAAGACATCTACAACAGGGAGGCATCAACGGCGCATCTGGCGGCGCAGGCACCATGGTGGGAACCGGGTTCGGCATCGGGCTATCACGCCATGAGCCAAGGTCATCTGGTGGGCGAGGTGGTCCGTCGTGTGTCCGGGCGTACCTTGGGTCAGTTCTTTGCCGAGCACGTGGCCGGTCCGCTGGGCGCCGACTTCCACATCGGGCTCGATCCCAAAGAGTTCGGCCGAGTGTCGAACATCATCCCCCCGCCGCCCCTGGGCGCCAGCATCGACTTCAGTACGCTGGACCCGGACGGCCCAGCGATGAAGACTTTCACCGGCCCCATGTCAGAAGCATCAACAGCCAACACCGATGCATGGCGTAGAGCCGAGATCGGCGCCGCCAACGGCCACGGCAATGCCCGGTCGGTGGCGTTGGTGCAATCGGTGGTGGCCAACGGTGGCAGTGCCAATGGCGTGCAGTTGCTGTCACCCGACACCATCAAAGTGATCTTCGACGAGCAATCCAACGGCGTGGACTTGGTGCTGGGCATCCCTCTGCGATTCGGTATCGGCTATGGCTTACCGGAGCCCACCACGTTGGCGTACCTTCCCGATGAACCGGGCATCTGCTTCTGGGGCGGCTACGGCGGATCGATGGTCATTGTGGATACCACCCGCAAGATGACGCTCGCCTACATGATGAACCGCATGAGTCCCGGAATCATCGGATCGCCCACCAGCGCCGCACTCATCACGGCGGCCTACCAAGCCGTTAGCTGAACCCGTGGTTACTGGGTCCATGAACAACCGGGTTGGGGCTCGACGATGGTTCAAGACCGTTGCGCCCCCAGAAGGGTTGGCGTGGGCGGTGGCTTGCTCGTGGACTGCCGTTCCCGATGGAATGCACCGATTGACGCCCGACGGCTGTGCGGACGTGGTCTGTTTGAGTGATGGGACAATGATGCTGTGCGGGCCGGAGCGCAGGTCGTGGAACTTTCAACTGGCCAATGGCATCACCGCAGTCGGCGTGCGTATGCGGCCTGGTATGGCAAACCTTGTATTCGAGATCGATGTGTCCACCATCGTCGACCGGCGAGTTGCCATGCATAACCTTGTCGGCCCTGAGAGAGCAGCTCGCATCTGCACTGCACTCAGGCAGGGCAAAACCATTGATGACCGCCGACGGTCCTTGGTTGCACAGATCGCCGACCTTGTCGTGGTCGACAGTGTGGCGAAACATCGCGCCCGACAGTTCGTCGACACCATTCTCAATGTCCTGGTTGAACGTCCCAGAGCTACGCGTATCGACCTCGCACAGCAGTGTGCGATGTCCGTTCGTGAACTGCATCGCCGCTCGTTGTGCATGTTCGGGTACGGGACGTCGACGCTGGCGCGCATCATGCGATTCCAACACCTACTGGCCGTCGCCTCCGGACCTCGGGCGTCGCAGTCGCTGGCCTATCTTGCAGTGCAAGCGGGCTATTGCGATCAGGCCCATTTGGCCCACGACTGCCGCGCCATCACGTCGTCGACACCCCGTCAGTTTCTGGACGAATACTTCCCCACGTTTCCCGATCTGGCCGATCCGTACAAGACACGAACCCCGCTGGTTGCCACACTGGGTTGATGATCAACGCAGACGCGCCAGCACATTTCCGCCGACTGTCGGCCCGGTTCAGTGCCGTCGTCGAGGCAACTTCGCCGCAGCTTTGGGATTCGCCCTCCCCGTGCGACGACTGGAGCGTTCGAGACGTCGTCGTCCACGTGATTGACACTGAGCGCGATCTTCTCGGCCGTATGCCATTCGGTCCCTCGATACTGACGCTCAGCCCGCAACCGGATACAGCGACTCACCTGGTCGATGGCTGGAACCACATTCGCGACGCAATGCAGATGGCACTCGACAATTCGGAGACGGCGGGTCACGCATACGACGGCTATTTCGGTCCCACCACGTTTGCTGAAACCGTCGACACCTTCTACAGCGGGGACCTGCTGGTGCATTCGTGGGATGTGGCCCGAGGGGCGGGGCTCACCGAGTTCGAAGCTCTCGACCCACACGACATGCGCCGGACCCGGGTCATGCTCGAGCCGATGGGGGACGTCCTGCGCAGCGGGGGCGTCTACGGACCGGCTATCAAACTCACCGGCGCCGAGACCGAGCAACAACAGTTCCTGGCGTGGACAGGACGAATGGCCTGAATCCTTCCCAGACAAGAACGAGTGATTGGAGAATTCTTGTCTGGAAAAGTGGGCTGTCGGGGGGACGTTCCCAGACAAAAGCCAGGCAACGACCCGGTCTTGTAGTGCTTGTGGTGGGTGGATCGGAATTCAGCCAACAAGGCAGACGTGGACGGCAACCGGGCCGTGTACCCCGACGGTGAGGATCATCTCGATGTCGCCAGTGCGACTGGGGCCGGTGATGAGGACCACGTTGGCGGGCATGGGTTCGGACCCGAATGCCATGAGCACGTCGGCGGTGGTAGCCACAATGCGGTCGGCGGCCACGACCGCCAGATGCAACCGCGGCAACAAGCTGGCGCCCCGGGCCCCTTCCAACGACGAATCCTGTACCAACGATCCGGTGGCGGCAATGGCGGCGAATGGTGCCGTGACCCCCAGGTCGGCTGTCTCTGCGGTATGGCGATCATACGGTCGCACGTCAACGCCCAAACCCCGCAACTGCTCCCCCACCGCTTGGGCCAGAGGCTCCTGCGATACCACTGCCATGGCAATGCCGTTGTCGTGTACCAGTGTGCGCAGGTAGTCGATGTCCACTGTGGCACTGCGATGCACGTTCAACAAACTGGCGGTGGCATTGCGCTCAAATGACCCCGCCAGATCGTTGGCATCCAACGTGAGATAGGCAATAAAAACAGGACCAACTTGAGCCGACGGTTGCGGATGGGCCACGTTCTCCGGGGTCCCCCGCGCCGCAAACGTCCTGGCCTTGTCGAGGAACGCCACCCGATCACCGTGCTCAGTCATACGTGGCCCTTGCGCCACTTGGACCTGAACGATTCAGCGGCCGGCTTGGGGATGGCCCGCCCTTCCGACCACGCTCGTCCACCCGGAAGTGAACCAGCCCGATCGCCCAGTATGCGCCCACCAAAGCCAACTGCGCGCATACTGGCTTCGTATGTACGCGTATGGCTCCAGGTGGATGCCCACGTAGACCAACCAGCCTGCTCCGCTCGTCCCGCTCCGAGGTCAACCCGTCGCCGACGATTGGCCAGCAGCAGATCCTGTAACGGGATGGACACCGGGCAGGCATCCATACACGCCCCGCACAGCGTGGAGGCATTAGCCACCTCCAAAGCCTCGGGGTGTTCTTCACCTGCCAGCAACGGTGTGAGCACGGCGCCCATGGGCCCCGAGTACACCCATCCGTAAGCATGGCCACCGGTTTGGCGATACACCGGACACACATTGAGGCACGCCCCGCACCGGATGCAGTTGAGCATCTCGGCAAACTCACTGCCCAACAACTCGCTACGGCCGTTGTCCATGATCACCACATGGACCTCCTCGGGACCATCGCCATCACCGGGGCGACGGGGACCGGTGATGATGTTGGTATAGCTCGACAACGGCTGGCCGGTGCCGCTGCGGGCCAACAGGTTGAGCACCAGGTTGGCATCGGCCCAACTCTCCACGATGCGTTCCATGCCCATCATGGCCACATGTACGCGCGGCAGCGTTGTGCACATACGACCATTGCCCTCGTTCTCCACCAGCAACATGGACCCTGTTTCGGCAATGGCCAGATTGCAACCGCTGATACCCAGATCGGCGTGGAGGAACTTTTGCCGCAGCGTTTTGCGGGCGAAGGCGTTGAGTACCTCGGGGTCATGGCCGATACCCCCGGCATCGGCGCGTTCATCAAAGATGCGCTTGATGTCGTGGCGGTCCAAATGCACGGCTGGGGCGATGATGTGACTGGGCGTGTCGTGGTCTAGCTGGATGATCCATTCGCCCAGATCCGTCTCTACCACTTCACATCCGGCGGCCTCGAGATCGGCGTTGAGGGCCGTTTCTTCGGTGGCCATGGACTTGCCCTTGACAACCGTACGAGCGCCTATAGATCTGGCGATGCCCAGGATGGCGTCATTGGCCGCCCGCGCATCGTTGGCCCAGTGCACATGCACGCCCATGGCCAGGAGGTTGTCGGCAAACTGCTCCAGCAACTGCGGCAGTCGCTCGATGGTTCGAGCTCGCATGGCTCGAGCCGCCCGCCGCAACTCATCGGCGTCACCCACCGTGCCATCACCATTGCGGACACCCACCTGGGCCATGGCACCGGCCTTGCGGGTGGCGAAGATGTCGACCCCTCTCGACACCTTGTTGCTCAGGGCCTGATCAGCGATGGCCTGGCGCTGACGATCCCGCAGTTTCGTGCCATCGAGTGAGTGAGTGCCGCTCATCAATGCGACGGTACCAGCGCCACGGTTGCCAACCCCACTGGATGCACTTGGATTTCGGCATCGAGAACCAGCTTCACGCGGCAGTGCCTGGTGAACGACGTCGGGGCTTTGCCCCCGCAACCAGTTGGGCGCCGGCAGCCGTTACCAACTCCGCCGGGACCGAACTTCCGACCAGCCTCAGCCAACGCCACATCCAGCGCTGCCATCCGAACATGATGGGCGATTGCTTCCGTCACCACGGTGGGCACACTTTGGTGGCGTCCAGCGGCCAGGGAGCGAAGCGCTGCTCCTCGCTCGATGGGCACGGTGATGTTGAGTCGATCAACTGCCATTTATACCAACGTATGCCTTACCGCAGTATTGCGACAACGGCCCCCTGCTACGAAGGGGGTACGCGTTCGGCCAGGACCTCTGCCAGGTGACGCACTCGTACGGTGCTGCCCCGCTCCTGCAACCGACTGCGCAGGTGCATGAGACAACTGCCGTCACTGCCCACCAGCGTGGCCACATCCGAGGGTAACGAATCGAGCTTCTCATCCGCCATGGCCACCGACGTTTCCGGCAGTTTGACGCTGAACAATCCTCCGAACCCGCAGCAGCGCCGATCATCGGCCCATGCCACCGCCGAACACCCAGCCGCCGCCAACAGATCCACCGGCTGATTTTCAATCCGCAGCTCGCGCAGCATGTGACACGAGTGGTGATAAGCCACCTCTCGCTCCTCTTCCCCCACCAACAACGTCACCGGGTGCAACGCCAGGAACTCCGACAACTCATACGTACGCTTACCGAGTGCTTCGGCACGAGTGCGGGCATCGTGATCACCCACCACTTCGAACAATTCGGGCCAGAACACCCGTACCATGGTGGCGCACGACCCTGCCGGTACCACCACGGCATCGCCACCATCGGCCTCCAATGCCGCCAGCGTGGTGCGTGCCACCTTGGCTGCTTCATGGGCGAACCCGGAGTTCCATGCTGGCTGACCGCAACACGTTTGGGCCAACGGCACGCTGACCTCACACCCGGCGGCCCGCAACAACTTCACCGTGGCCTCACCCACTTCGGGCTGGAACAGATCCACCAAACAGGTGATGAACAACGACACTCGCATAACTGGTCAAGGTAGCCCAGTCCCCAAACCCCGCTACGCCACAGGCTCTCCCCGCCGGGCCACGCCCGCCTCCACTGCCGCCCTGGCCACTGCCTCGGCCACCGCTTCACTCACCCGACGATTGAACACGCTGGGCACGATGTATTCGGGACCCAACTCGTCAGCGCCGATGACACCAGCGATGGCCACGGCGGCCGCCAACTTCATGGACTCGGTGATGGTGGACGCACGCACGTCCAACGCACCCCGGAATACTCCGGGGAATGCCAACACGTTGTTGATCTGATTGGGATAGTCGCTGCGCCCGGTGGCCAACACCGCCACCTTCGAGGCAATGGCCTCCGGAGACACATCCGGCACCGGGTTGGCCAGCGTGAACACAATCCGATCCGGAGCCATGAGGTCGATACCGTCTTCAGGTATTGCACCCGGAACCGACAATCCAATGACCACATCGGCACCTCGAAGCGCGTCACGCACCGTGCCGGTGAGGCCGCGAGGGTTGGTGAGCGACGCATACGTGCGCCGGGCCGTATCGAGATCATCACGGCCCGTATGCACAATTCCGTTCTCATCCACCCCCACCACATCACGAACCCCGTGGGCCAGAATGATGTTGGTACACGCCGTGCCTGCCGCCCCCACGCCAACCACCACCACCCGCAAGCCGTCGGGCGACTTGCCCACTACCCGCAGCGCATTCACCAAGGCCGCCAAAACCACGATGGCAGTGCCGTGCTGATCATCGTGGAACACCGGGATGTCGAGTTCCTCACGCAACCGTGCTTCGATCTCGAAACAACGCGGTGCACTGATGTCTTCGAGGTTGATACCACCGAAGCCTGGCGCAATCGCTTTCACGATACGGACGATTTCGTCGGGGTTCTTGGTGTCGAGACAGATGGGCCAGGCATCCACATCGGCAAACTCCTTGAACAGCATGGCCTTTCCCTCCATCACCGGCATGGCCGCCGCCGGACCCAGATCACCGAGCCCCAACACTGCCGTGCCATCGGTGACCACGGCCACTGTGTTGCGCTTGATGGTAAGCGTCCATGCTTTGGCGGGATCTTCGGCAATGGCCAGACAGATGCGCCCCACGCCCGGCGTATAGGCCATGGACAGGTCATCACGAGTCTTGATGGGCACCTTGGGAGCTACTGCGATCTTGCCGCCGAGGTGCAAGCGAAACGTACGGTCTGACACGCTGCGCACCACCACTCCCGGCAACGCCGCGCAGGCAGCTGAGATCCGAGCCGCGTGGTCCTCATCACTGCAGGCCACCGTCACGTCACGAGTCACCATATTGGTGGCGGTGCGTACGAGGTCAATGGCGCCCAGGATCCCGCCCTCGTCGCCGATGGCCGTGGCAACAGACGCAAAAGCCCCGGGGTGTTGGGGGATGTCGAGGCGGATGGTGATGCTGTACGACGCTGACGGGTGGCCATTCACGACCACCGAGGGTAGATCAGCCCCGCTATGAGAACATCAGCGCGCCGACGGTGTCGTTGGTCAACGGGTCGATGAGGATGGCGCTACCCGTGGTGCGATTGTCGCGGTAGCAGTCAACGCCCAATGGCGAGGCGCTGCGCAGTACAACGGAGGCAATATCGTTGAGCACCAACTGATGAGCCGGTTGGTGCTCCAGGGTGGTGACGTCGAGGCGATGCTCGATGGCATTGAGCACCACGGGCGTCACCGTGGTGGTGTGCTTGAGCATCAATCGGTCGCCGGGGGCCGCCGGCTTGAGTCCCAACCAGCACACCGTGGCGCGTTGCTCACGGCTCGGCGTGGGCGCCGCATCCACCGCTCCGAGCAGCGACCCCCGTCCCACATCGAGATCGTGGGCCAACTCCACCGACACCGATCGGCCCCACTCGGCCAAATGCACCGGTCCACCGCCGTCGTGGATGGCAATGATGGTGGTGGCCGTCATGGATGGCAGCACCATCACGTGGTCGCCCACCTGCGCTGACCCACCCGAGATACGCCCGCAGTATCGGCGCTGCTCTCCCACCCGGATGACCCATTGCACCGCCAAGCGCAGCGGGCCAGCCGCCTCGGTGGGCTCAACCTTGATGGTCTCCAACAGCTCCAGCAACGGCGGACCGTCGTACCAGGGCGTGGCCTCCGAACGGTCCACCACATTGTCGCCGTTGAGCGCGCTGACCGGAATGGCATGCAGCGCTTCCACGCCCAATTCATCGGCCAGTGACCGAGCCGCCACCACGATGGTGTCGAACACGGTGCGATCAAAGCCCACCAGGTCCATTTTGTTCACTGCCAGCACCACTTGACGGATGCCCAGCAACGC
>JAYVGK010000203.1:0-3417 GCA_043772215.1 Acidimicrobiales bacterium
GCGAGCCAGCCGGAGCGATACGACAGAGCCACGGCCGCCACCACTGAATTCACGCCGAGTTTGGCTAAGACGCTGCGGATCTGTGAACGCACGGTGTTCAACGAAACGAAGCTCACGCGCGCCACTTCATCTGGACTCGCACCGGTAGCCAATGCCCGCAGTACCTGTGCCTCTCGACGAGTGAGTTGATCGAAGGCCGCCGAACGTTCTTCTTCCTCGGTCCGACGCGACCGCAGACGGGCCAGTAACCCTTCTCGCACGGCAATGCCCATCACCACTTCGTGACGCGACAGTCGGACCACCATGTCGAGCACGTCGGTAAGCGGGGCGTGATGAGACAACACACCGGTGGCTCCCGCTTCCACCCAAGTGGCAATCGACAGTGGGTCATCGTCAGCCATCACTGCGAGAATCTCGGCGCCTTGTTCCCGACATCTACTCACCAATGTCTGGCGCTCACCGAGGCGTTCAGAGCTGCCAGCGTCCACCAGGACAACACCTCGATTGGCGGCCACTCGTAAGGCAGCAGCGGTGGCATCGGCATTGGTGGCAAGCACCACTTCGGCGCCGAGCTCATCCATCCAGGTGGCCAGCAACTCCATCACGAATCGACGCCCGGGCAGAATCACCACAGGAACGGCGATCCGGGAGCGATCGACCCCGACCGCAATTTGATTTCGGGTATCAGTATCGGCGTGCGCAAACGTGGATGGGGTGACGACCTCGGCCGACATCGGGTTCCTCCCGAGCCGGACGGGAACCGGCTCTCTCGGTACCTGTCATCGTCAAAGCTGATGAGCCCCTGTAGGGGCCGAACGACTCATTACACCAACATCGCAGCACCACCGCAGTCCCAGTATGGGCACTCAAGGGGAGGTGATGGCGGCCAGTTCGTCGGCGATGTTTTTGGCTGCCGTCATGGCACCAGCAGGCCCACCGGGCACATCGGCGGCACCAGCCTGGAGGGCAAACAATTTGGTCATGTCACCCTGTACTCGGATCCGGCCACTGAGGAATGCCTGCATGGCGGCCTGGATGTTCTGGTCCACGAACAGTTCCTTGGCCACCGCATAGTCGACAGTGATGGTGACGTCCGGCGTTTCGATATGACCAACATCGAGCGACAATCCTCCACCGGATGTGTCGACATGGGCATCAATGTCTTGGTCGCCAAACGGAACCTCCACCACGATGACGTTCATCTTCACGCCCAACGCAGCTGGTAGATCCGGGGGGACAAGGCCTTTATGGCGATCTCGGATCTTTCGCGCTTCTTTGATCCAACCGGGCGACAGGAACTGGTGCTTGGCCATCGGCGCGCAGAATAGTTGGCCCAGCGCAGTTAGGCGGAGCAGATGGGTAGAGCGCAGTTAGGCGGAGCAGATGGGTAGGTAAGCAGGCAGTGGGATCGCTACGCTGCCGGAGTGACTGGACTGCCCACGGCTGCGGGGAACCGGCGAGATCGGGCCGCCAATCGCGTTCGCAATCCGAAATGGAAGAGCGCTGCGCTCTACATCGACATGTCGATCTGCATCAACTGCGACACGTGCCTGCGTCATTGCCCGCCGCAGTTCGGTGCCATTTTCAACCACGGCCTCGACGTCATCATCGTGTCCGAACTGTGCTCGGGATGCGGCAAATGCTTGCCGCCGGTGTGTCCAGTCGACTGTATTTTCCCTGTTGTTTCGTCGTCCGAGCCCACTCCCGAGGAGTGGTGGGAGCACCCTTACGGTCCGGAGGACCCCTATGTCTGATCATGCCAGCACCATCTCCAACGACCGATTCTCCATGGAGACCCATGACATCCGTGAGGGGTGCCACGCCGAGTCATGGGCGGGTACCAATGGCTGCGGCGCCTTGGTGATCCACGGGTTCACCGGGTCGCCATTTTCCGTACGTCCCGTGGCGGTGGCCTTGGCCGAGGCCGGATTCGCAGTGGAGATGCCCCGGCTTCCCGGTCACGGCACCAACGTGGAGGACATGAAGAAGACGACCTGGCTGGACTGGTCTCAGCACGTCGACACGGTGTTCAAGGACTTGGCGGCTCGTAGTGAGCGCACCGTGGTGGTGGGGTTGTCATTGGGCGGCACGCTGTCCACGTGGCTGGGGATCCAACATCCAGACATTGCAGGGCTGGTTCTGGTGAACCCAGCGGTGGAACCGGCCACTGCTGATTTTGTGGAACTCATCCGCGGGGCGATTGCATCGGGTTCCGACGTGTTTCCCGCCATCGGCGCCGACATTGCCAAACCTGACACTGATGAATTGGCCTATCCCGAAACGCCGTTGGTGCCACTGTTGACCATGATGGAGCAGAGCCCGGTGCTGGACGCCGCTTTGCCCGGTATCACGATGCCCACGCTGTATTACGTGTCAACCCAGGATCATGTGGTGCCCCCCAGTGCTGCCGATCACTACTCCTCCAGGGTGAGCGGTCCGGTGGAGAGGGTGGTGTTGGAGCGCAGCTACCACGTGGCCACGCTTGATTTCGACGCAGAAATCATCCAGGACGGCGCAGTGGCGTTCGCCCAAAAAGTGTGCGACCTCTGAACTAAGCGCCCCGGTACCATGGCGCGCCTATGTCTGAACGCCTCACCCGCGCCGATGTGGTCCATGTGGCCAGGCTTGCCCGTCTCACCCTCAGTGACGCTGAAGTGGATAGCTTCACGGTGGAGCTTGCCGACATTCTCGCCCACGCCCAAGATGTGGCCTCACTGGACACTGCCGGAGTTGTGCCCACCGCTCATCCTCTGCCGTTGGTGAACGTGTTGCGCAACGACGTGATCCGCCCCGGCGTTGACCGAGCGGAGGTGTTGGCCATGGCCCCGTTGGCAGAGGATGACCGTTTTCGAGTACCCAACATCCTGGGAGAAACCACATGAGCGCCCCCACCCGCACGGCGGTGGCGGTGGCGCACGGCGATACCGATACAGCCACCACCATCGCTGCTGATGTGCGGGCCGGTCGCCGTTCGGCAGCGGAGGTCCTGGCTCACTATTTTGCACGCATCGATGCCCACGAAAGTGAGGTGCATGCTTTCAATCTGGTGATGCGCCAGCAGGCGGGCGAGCAGGCGGCGGCAGTGGATGCGGCGGTGGCGGCCGGTATCGACCCCGGTCCACTGGCTGGAGTCCCCGTAGCCCTCAAGGACAACCTCTGTACACGTGGCATAGAAACCACGTGCTCTTCACGCATCTTGGAGGGCTGGAAGCCTCCGTACAGCGCCACCGTGGTGCAGCGTTTGGCCGCAGCCGGCGCAGTGACTGTGGGCAAGACCAACCTCGATGAGTTCGCCATGGGCAGTTCCACCGAGAACTCCGCATTTGGACCCACTCGCAATCCTCATGATCACAGCAAGGTCCCGGGTGGTTCCAGTGGGGGAAGTGCCGCCGCTGTTGCTGCGGGGTTTGCTCCCAT
>JAYVGK010000204.1:0-5191 GCA_043772215.1 Acidimicrobiales bacterium
CGCCGCCAATGCTGCGTCCACCTTGTGTTGGATGCCGACCGAATCACGTTGAACGGCGCGCTTACGAAGTACCAGAAGCATCTGTAATCGTAGTAGCTCATCGAAGGCCAGTCGACGGCGGGCCTGTTGCGCAGCACCCATGCTCTCGGGCTCGTGGATGTTGCGCATGGCCACAGTGCGATGAATGAGGTCGAGCTGATCCAGATGGATCCCGGGCACTGGGTCGGCAAACTCGCCGGCGCGCTGTAGCGCCTCCTGCATCCACACGCCCAGTTCCCAGGTGGTGAGCCCACTCTTCTCGGACTGCGGATAGAGCGGCACAATCTTACCTGTGCGCTTACCAACCAGATCAACTACCGGATTGGTCATCTGCCGGTTGCCCTTGAACACCGTGATACGACCGAAGAACGCCACTTCCGTACCGGGTGGAAGTTGCTTGGCCCGCCAGGGCTGTTTGAAGAACGTGGCCTTCAAGTAGCCCGACCCGTCGAAAACATCCACCTCCACCATCGTGGGACCCTTGCGGGTCTTGCGGCTCTCGGACCGCTTCACCGTGGCCAGTACCAGCGCCTCGGCCCCCACCTCCAGGTCCCGGATGCTCACTTGATTGGTGCGATCGAGATACCGGCGCGGATAATGGGTGAGCAGGTCCAGCACCGTGGCAATGCCCATCTCGTGCAGGCCGGCCAAACGCTTGGGACCAACCCCGTTGAGCACGTCGACGCTCACACCGGCAAGCTGGCGGAGACGGCGGTCCATACTGGCCACGATAGATAACGTTGCCCCTATGTGCCGCAACATCACCACCCTGCGCGGGCTGCAACCGTCAGCCACGGCCGAAGAGATCGAAGCCGCCGCTCGTCAATACGTTCGCAAGGTCAGCGGGGTGCAGGCCACATCGGCACTCACCACCGATGCGTTCGAGCAAGCCGTGGCCACCATCACCACCGCCACCACGGCGCTGCTCACCGAACTACCTCCACGCCAACAACCACCTCCGACGGTGCCCCCGTTGCGTCGACCATCGGTGCGGGCCCGTATCGCTGCCCAGACTGCCGCCCAGCCCAGCGCACCGAAGTAGGAGCTATTCCACTCCGAACAGGTAGGGGTACAGCGGTTGACCGCCGTGATGCACTTCGGTGGTGACGCCGCCATGGTGATCCGTGACCCACTCGGTGACCAACCGGGTCACTGCGGGTGACGACCCGTCACCTTCGATGATGGTGAGGATTTCGTGGCGGTCCTCCACCAACTTGGCCAACAGCGCAGTACACGCGGCTGCCAGGGTGGCATCCACGGCCACGATGCCGCCATCATGGGCAATGCCCAGCCAGTCACCATCAGCAATCGGGACGGTGAAGCCCGGTCCATCACTGGTGGAATCACGGACGGCCCGAGTGATTTCCCCGGACACCACGGAATCTGCCGCCACCCGCATGGCCTCGGCGTTGGCGGCCCCGTCCCCCCGAGGGTCGTACTGCATGGCCGCCGCCAGCCCTTCGGTGACACCCCGGGTACCAATCACGGTCACTGTCTTGGTGGTGAGCGCCTGCACCTGCTGGGCCACCGCAATGATGTTCTTGTTGTTCGGCAGCACCACCACCGACTGAGCCGGGCACGCCTCCACGGCGTCGAGAAGCTGACTGGTGGACGGGTTCATGGACTGGCCACCGGCCACCACCTGCTGCACCCCCAGCGACCAGAACAACCGACGTAGCCCTTCTCCCCCGCATACCGCCACGATGGCAGTGCATACCGGCTCATGGGCGTGGGGTGACTCCTCGCTGGGCGACACCGTGGCTTCACGCACCCACCGTTCCTCCACCACCTCGTGGACTTGGTCGAGCAGATCGGTGACGCGGATGGACCGGGGGCGGCCGATGTCGATGGCTGCTTCGATCGATGCGCCGATGTCATCGGTATGGATATGGCAGTTCCACAAGCCTTCGCCGCCCACGACCACAATGGAGTCTCCAATGGCTGCCCACGCCTCCTTGAAGCCGGGAACCCGTGAATCTTCGGCGTCGAGCAGATACATCACCTCATAGCGAAGGTCGGCCACACTCCCCGCAGACATAGACGGATCAGAGGGCATGCCAGGCATGTCCGTACCGGGGGCATCCACCGCCGGCACCGGTCGACCGTCGAGCACGTTGAGCGCCGCATCGAGTAGCAACAAAAAGCCCGCCCCACCGGCGTCCACCACGCCCGCCGCTTTCAGTACCGGCAGCAGATCTGGAGTACTGGCCAAGGCCTGCGCTCCCGCATCTCGGGCGCCGGACAGCACATCCACCACGGTGGCGCCCGGCTGGCATGCCGCCGTGGCGCCCTCAGCGGCGCCTCGGACCACGGTGAGGATGGTGCCTTCGATGGGACGCATCACTGCGCCGTATGCGGCGGTGCTGGCCTCGGTCAGCGCTTCCGCCACGTCAGCCGCCGCCAATTCGGTGACCCGCTTGGCATGTGCAGTGATGCCGCGCAGGATCTGCGACAGGATCACCCCCGAGTTGCCGCGCGCCCCCATCAACGAGCCGTGGCTGATGGCTTGACAGGCCGCCACCATGCTGAGCCCGCCTGCGCTCACGCCCTCACTACGGGCCTTGGCCTCCAGTTCTTCCACCACCGACTCCACCGTGAGCGCCATGTTGGTGCCGGTGTCACCATCGGGCACCGGGTACACATTGAGCCGGTTGAGCGCCCCCTGATTAGTGCGCAAGCCATCCCGGAAACCCGTGATGATGGCCACCAATTGAGCTGCCGTGACGGTGTCCTGAGGGTCGGAGTCGAACATCGGACGACGATGCTAATCTCTCCGGGTTCTCGGCGGCCTCGTGTCGTTGCGGAACTCTCGTTCACCCCCGGGGCGTTGAAGCGCTCCTACCCGAAGAAGGTTTTGAACATGGCAGCTGTATGTGACGTCTGCGGCAAAAAGCCCTCATTCGGAAAGAGCGTGAGCCACTCCCACGTCCGCACCAACCGGCGGTGGAGTCCCAACATCCAGCGCGTCCGGGCCATCGTCAATGGCTCACCCCGTCGCGTCCATGTGTGTACCGGCTGCCTGAAGTCGAACAAGATCGTCAAAGCCTGAGCTTTTCAACCCTGGAATTTCAGTTTCACGCCATGGCCGAAACCGCTAGCGGTATCGTCAGGGGAGATGATGGGGCTCTTTAGTAGCTCTCGAATTGATACTGCGGTGCCCCTCCGTCCAGACTGTTCCCGGTGGCGGCCTGCGTCAGATGCTGGTCCGCTACCTGTTCAATTCCGGAGGTCTCCATGCAGGGCGTCGTCAAGTCTTACGACCCAGCCACCCGCCAGGGCGTCATCCTGCGCGACAACCCTGCCCGCAACGAATACGACTTGGCCGATGATGCCCTCGTCGGGTCGATTTTCCGCCTGCTGCGCCAAGGCCAGCGGGTGGTGTTCGACATCACTGCGGACGGTCTCGCCACATCCATCAGGATAGGTAGCGAGATCGACATGGGCACCCCGGATTTCTCGGAGTAGCGAAAACGGGGCCATGTGCCCCGGCACAAAGGAGTGCGTACATGACGTCGACCGACATGCTGGTGGCCCCCACCTCGAATCGCAAGCTGCTCGACTGGGTGGCCGAAGTAGCGGCCCTCACCCAGCCTGATCGCGTCGAATGGTGCTCCGGCTCCGCCGAGGAGTACCAGCGGCTGTGCCAGTTGTTGGTGGACAACAAAACGTTCACCAAGTTGGACGAGGCCAAACGGCCCAACTCATATCTGGCCACCAGCGACCCCGGCGACGTGGCCCGGGTGGAAGATCGCACCTTCATCTGCTCGGCCAGCGCCGACGACGCCGGGCCCACCAACAACTGGCGCGACCCCACCGAGATGCGCACGTTGCTCACCGGGTTGTTCTCCGGTTCTATGCGGGGACGCACCATGTACGTGGTGCCCTTTTCCATGGGCCCGCTGGGATCTCCCATTGCCCACATCGGCGTTGAGCTCACGGATTCTGCCTATGTGGCTGTGTCGATGAAGATCATGACCCGGATGGGTCAAAAGGTGCTCGATGTTTTGGGCGACGGGGAGTTTGTCCCGGCCTTGCATTCAGTGGGGTCCCCTCTCAATGACGGTGCTGCCGATGTCAAATGGCCCTGCAATGCCAACAACAAATACATCGTGCATTTCCCCGAAACCCGTGAAATCTGGAGTTTCGGCTCCGGCTATGGCGGAAATGCCCTGTTGGGCAAGAAGTGCTTTGCACTGCGTATTGCGTCGGCCATGGCCCGCGATGATGGGTGGATGGCTGAGCACATGCTCATCCTCGGACTCACGCCCCCTCAGGGCGAAAAGAAGTATGTGGCGGCGGCCTTTCCCAGCGCCTGCGGCAAGACCAACCTGGCCATGTTGGTCCCCACCATCCCGGGATGGAAGGTGGAAACGGTAGGTGACGACATATGCTGGATGAAATTCGGCGCCGACGGGCGGCTGTATGCCATCAATCCCGAGGCTGGTTTCTTCGGCGTGGCCCCTGGCACCGGCGAGGACACCAACCCCAATGCCATTGCCTCGCTGTATGCCAATTCGGTGTTCACCAACGTGGCCCTGACGCCCGATGGTGATGTCTGGTGGGAGGGTATGACTGCTGTTGCCCCCCCTCGGCTCACCGACTGGAAGGGCAATCTGTGGACGCCCGAGACCGACACCCCAGCGGCGCATCCCAATGCCCGTTTCACGGTGCCCGCCGAGCAATGCCCATCCATCGCCCCAGAGTGGCAGGACCCCGCCGGGGTGCCCATCTCGGCCATCTTGTTCGGCGGTCGACGTGCTTCCACGGTGCCATTGGTGACAGAGGCCCGCAGTTGGGAACACGGCGTGTTCATGGGGGCCACGGTGGCGTCGGAGACCACGGCGGCGGCGGCCGGTGCGGTGGGCAATCTGCGCTTCGATCCGTTTGCCATGCTGCCGTTCTGTGGATACAACATGGCCGACTACGTCAGTCATTGGCTGGACATCGGCGCCGCCACCGATACTGCCAATCTCCCCAAGATCTTCTACGTCAATTGGTTCCGTAAGGACGCCAACGGCAAGTTCCTGTGGCCCGGATACGGGGAAAACAGCCGAGTCTTGAAGTGGATCATCGAGCGGGTCAACGGTACCGGGGAAGCGGTGGAATCACCCATTGGTTTCGTACCCGCCCCGGGTGCGCTCGACCTCGACGG
>JAYVGK010000205.1:0-5609 GCA_043772215.1 Acidimicrobiales bacterium
AGTCGAGCGCGAGATGAAGTACGAGGAATACGCCGGGCGCGAAGGCGACATCGTCACCGGCATCATCCAGCAACAAGACCATCGATACACGTTGCTGGACCTCGGCAAGGTGGAGGCGTTGCTGCCCCAAGCCGAGCAAGTTCCCCAGGAGCGTTACGAGCATGGTTCTCGTCTCAAGGCCTACATCGTGGAAGTTCGCAAAACCTCCAAGGGCCCTCAAATCGTGGTCAGCCGTACCCATCCGGGCTTGGTGAAGCGCTTGTTTGAACTCGAAGTGCCCGAGATTGCCGATGGTGTGGTGGAGATCAAGGCCATGGCTCGCGAGCCCGGTCACCGCACCAAGGTGGCAGTCTGGTCCAACGATTCCAATGTCGATGCAGCCGGCGCTTGTATCGGAGCCCGGGGAGCGCGGGTCCGGATGGTGGTCAACGAGCTGCGTGGCGAGAAGATCGACGTGGTGCCATTCAGCCACGATGCTGTGGAGTTTGTTCGCGAGGCACTCGGCCCGGCCAAGGTCAAAGAGGTGCGTATCGACGAGGCCACCGGCACTGCCACTGTCATCGTTCCCGATCACCAATTGTCATTGGCCATTGGAAAAGAAGGCCAGAACGCCCGCTTGGCGGCTCGGCTCACGGGTTGGCGCGTCGACATCAAAGGCGAAACCCAGTTCGAAGAGGAGCTCAACGCTGGCGAGGCGGAACAGGACTGGGCAGAGGGCGAATGGGTACAGGATCCCTCCAGCGGTGAGATGGTGTGGCAACCAGCCGACGGTGGTGAAGCCCTGTCGGCCGAAGCATGGGAGGCCGAGGCAGACGCTCCTTCTGCTGTTGCTGACGATCCAACTCCACCGGGTGCTGGGGCGCCCGCCGAGCCGGAGACCAACGCATAACGGGTCAGCCTGTCGGTCCGATTCGCACTTGTGTCGGTTGTAAGGCTCGCCAGAGCCCATCGACAATGGTGCGGGTCACGGCCGTAGCGGACGGCTCGCTGCGGATCGGCGCCTCCCTGCCCGGGAGGGGCGCCTGGCTCTGTGTCTCAGCTTCGATGGCCCCCAATCCGTCCTGTGTTGAACGGGCCGCCAAGCACGGATCAATGAAACGAACCTTGCGGGTGGCGGTGGACCCCGCCGTCATTCGAGCCCTCGTCGAACCAACTCGGATTTCATTCTTGATTTCAGCCACCTAGTACCCGTCACAAGTCGCTCGAGGTCGTCTCTTTCGGTCGGCGACGCCTCTGCGACGTGGGACGATAGAGCGCTTGTGACCCCGTCGGGGGTAACGGGCTGGCAGAGCAGACATGCTGCATCTGTACGCAACACACCACACGTTCACAAGGGACTTTCGCACTTGGCAGCAAAGATTCGGGTCCACGAGCTGGCAAGAGAGCTCGGACTCACCAACAAAGAGATGCTCGATCTGTGTGCCGTTCTGGGCATCGGAGTCAAGAGCCACTCATCCAGCATCGAAGATGCTCAGGCTGACCGTGCTCGCCGTAAGGCCGAGCGCGATGGGCTCAAGCGCGACGTTCAACCGGAAGAGGACAAGCCCCTCAAGAAGGGCGCCAAGAAGGTGGAGGTCGAAGAGGCCGTCGCCCCTGCGCGTGCCCCCGAACGGGTCCTCACTGCGCCCGTGGTGGTGGAGGGTCCCAAGGCCCCGGTCGTCGGTGAGTCCAAGGATCCTGCCCCAGTGCCGATGCCTGCGACGGCCCGCGTGGAGCAGATCGAGGCGCCAGTGCCCCCCCGCACCATGGGCACCATTCCCGCTTCGGCGGCGCCTGCGGCGATTCCCAGTGTTCCGGTGACGGCGGTAGCTCCGGTTCGTCCGCCCGTGCGAGTGGCTGCGCCAGTTGCTGTGGTGCCCACTGCGCCAGTGGTGGCAACCACGCCGCCAGTGGTGACCACCACTTCCGTGGCTCCGGGGCCCACGGCGCCCGTTGCGGTGCCAACGCCCGCAGACGAGGCATCGAGTAGACCGTCCGGGGCCAACATCATCACCAGTCGTCCGGGAGGGCTCACTTCCCGTCCCAGTGCTCCGATGGCCGCGCCCCCAGGCCCTCGACCCCCGGGTGCCCCCGCCTCAGCAGCACCCAGTGCAACTGTGGCTGCACCTCCGTCCGCTCCTGCAGCTCCATCCGCCGCCCCTGCTCGTCCGGCTGGTGGCCCGCCTCCCGGCGCGCCGCTGCGGTCGATGACTGGGAAACCCATCCCACCACCTCCTGGTGGGGTCCCGCGTTCGACATTCTCCGGTAAGCCCATCCCGCCGCCCCCCGGCGGACCACCTCGCCCGGGTGCCCCTGGGTCTCCCAGCCGCGGGCCTGCCGGTGCTGGTGCTGGTCGTGGCCCTGGAGGACCGGGCGCTGGTCGTGGTCCGGGTGGCCCCGGAGCCGGTCCTGGCCGAGGTCCTGCCGGTGGTCCCGGTGGACCCGCTCGTCCTGGTGGATACGCACCCACCCGTCCCGGCGGCGGCGCCTTCCCGCGTTCGTCGGTGCCCGGTGCCGGTGTCCCCCGGGGGGGTCCTGGCGGCGGTCCCGGTGGTCCCGGTCGCGGGGGTCCTGGCGGCGGTGGCGGTGGTGCCGGTCGTGGTGGCCCACGCCCGCAGCAGCGCCAGTCGCGCAGCAAGCGTCGTCGTGCTTTTGAAGAGCTCGAGCCCGGCCGCGTCACTCGCTACGAGAAGTCGGCCGCCCCCGTTCCGGAGGGTGAGGTCATCATCGAGCGTGGGGTCAGCGCGCAAGAGCTGGGCCCCAAGCTGAACCGTACGTCGGCAGACGTGGTGCGTTTCCTCATGCAGCAGGGCGAAATCATCAGCGCCACCATGACGCTCACCGACGACATGATCGAACTGTTCGCCATGGACATCGGCGCTCAGGTGCTGTTGGTCGATGCCGGTCAGCAGCAAGAGGTGGAACTCCAGCAGTTGTTCATGGATGATGACGAAGAGGGCGACGAGGCCAACTACCTCACGCGGCCTCCAGTCATCACCGTCATGGGCCACGTTGATCACGGTAAAACGCTGCTGCTGGACCGTATCCGCAACGCCAATGTCATCGCCGGTGAGGCCGGTGGCATCACGCAGCACATCGGTGCGTACCAGGTGGAGAAGAACGGGCAGAAGATCACGTTCATCGACACCCCGGGCCATGAGGCATTCACCGCCATGCGTATGCGTGGAGCCGAAGTCACCGACATCGTGGTGTTGGTGGTGGCTGCCAATGACGGCGTCATGCCGCAAACCATCGAAGCCCTCAGCCACGCCAAGGCGGCTGAGGTTCCCATCGTGGTGGCCATCAACAAAATCGACATCCCCGATGCCGATCCCAACCGAGTCATGCAGCAACTCACCGAGTACGAGTTGGTGCCCGAGTCGTGGGGCGGCGAAACCATCATGGTGGAGCTGTCGGCGTTGCAGAATTTGGGCATCGACGATTTGTTGGAGCAATTGGTGCTGGTGGCCGAAGTGGAGGATCTGCGCGCAGTTCCCACCGGCAAGGCTCGCGGCACCGTGCTCGAAGCCAATCTCGACATCGGTCGTGGCCCCGTGGCCACCGTATTGGTGGAGAAGGGGACGCTGCGGGTGGGCGATCCCATAGTGGCTGGTCCTGCTTGGGGTACCGTACGTGCACTTATCAATGACCAGGGCGAGCAGATCAAGGAGGCGGGGCCGTCTTCGCCCGTGCAGGTCCTTGGTCTCTCCATGGTGCCCGGTGCCGGTGATGAACTGCGGGTGGCTCCCAATCTGCGTACTGCCAAAACAGTGGGCGAAGCCCGGGAGCAGCGTCAGCGGTTCATGGGGTTGTCGGGTTCGGCCTCGGCCGTACACGGCGGCGTCAAGCTCGAAGACATCTTCGAGCAAATCCAGCGGGGCGAGGCGGCCACGCTCAACCTCATCCTCAAGGCCGATGTGCAGGGTTCGCTCGAGGCACTCACCGGTTCACTGAAGAAGCTGGAACGTCCCGAGGTCAAGATCGCCTTTGTCAGTCGGGCTGTTGGTGGCATCACCGAGAACGACGTGCAGTTGGCCGCCACTACCGGGTCAACCATCATTGGCTTCAACGTGCGTCCGGATCGCAAGAGCCGGGCACTGGCCGACGACGAAAAGGTGGAGATCCGTACCTACGAGATCATTTACAAGATCATCGAGGACATGCAGGCCGCCATGCTCGGCATGCTCAAACCCGAGTTCGAAGAAGTGGTCACGGGTGAGGCCGAAGTCCGCGAGGTCTTCAGTGTGCCCAAAATTGGTGCCATCGCTGGTTGCATGGTGCGTAGTGGGGTCATCACTCGCAACTCCAAGGTCCGCTTCCTGCGTGAGGGTGTGGTCATCTGGACGGGTGCCATTGCCTCGTTGCGTCGGTTCAAGGACGACGCCCGTGAGGTTGCCACCGGCTTCGAGTGCGGTATCGGCCTGTCGGACTTCAAGGACCTCAAGTCCGGTGACATCATCGAAACCTACGAAGAGCGTGAGATAGCCCGGGTCTGAGCAGTTTTGCGAAGACCCGAGCACGGAAGCGAAGCGGACGAGCGCAGGCTCGTCATGCAGTTTGAGTAGTTTGAGCAGCGATTAGGAGTTCAACGACCTGGGCCGAGTGCCCGGGTCGTTTTCGTGCAGGCGTTCGCAAAGCGCGGCCATGATGCGCAGAAATGCGGGTTGGGCCTGCCAGGATGACGGCCGTCTTGGAGGAGGACCCCATGTCAGACCACGAATCGAACGACCCGACGTCCCCGGTGGCTCCCACACCGCCCCCGCCACCACCGCCGCCCCCGCCTCCATTGTGGTCACCAAACCCGCAGGCACCACCACCACCACCACCACCACCACCACCCGGTCCCGGTTCGGTGGGACCCTGGTCAGTCCAGGGACCGCCGCCGCCCGCCTATGCCGCTCCCAGCTACGGGTCGCCTCCACCCCCTCCCATGGGTGGTGCGGGCGGTCCCCAATGGGGTGGTGACTACAGCGCGCCGGTGGCTGCGGGCGGCAACAACGGCAAGGCCATTGCTTCCATGATTCTGGGCATCGCCGGGATTTTCACCTGTGGCCTGGCTTCCATCGTGGCCGTAATTCTGGGACATGTCTCCCGGGGAGAGATCAAACGTTCCGGTGGTCGTCAGCAGGGGAGTGGCATGGCGTTGGCCGGTCTGATTCTGGGTTACATCATGCTGGTCTTTTTGGCGGGGTTCATCATCATCGCCATCGTGGCAGCAGCCAGGAACAACACCACCACCGTCAATCGCTGAGTTTGACCTTTTAGATGTTGAGGATGCGGACGCCGACCGCTGACACGGCAGCAATCATGGCCCACGACCCCAATCCCAGTACCAAGGGTCGGGGGCCGATTCGGCGGAGTCGATCAAATCGAACGCCAGCACCCAAACCCACCATGGCAGCGGCAAAGAGCAACGTCTCCACTGTTTTGATGTCGTCCAACGACCGCTTGGGCAACACGTTCAGCGTCCGCCCCACGATGGCCAGCAGGAACCCCACTACGAACATCGGAATCACCGGTGGCCGTTTGGTGCCAGCGGCAGGGGCGGAAAGACTACGGCGACGCCACAAGCTCATGCCGGCCACCAGGGGCGCCAGCAGCACCACCCGGGTCAACTTCACCACGATGGC
>JAYVGK010000206.1:0-5981 GCA_043772215.1 Acidimicrobiales bacterium
GTCTTTTCCACCACCACCCGGCCGCTGCGTGCGTCGAGCAGTACGAGGTCGGTGAACGTGCCGCCGATATCGACTGCCAATCGCCAATCGCTAGGGGGCTGATGACTCATATGGGTGCCGACTGTGTTGTGGGCGCCGAGCGAGGCGGTGAGAACACATCGAGAATCCACACCTCGTTCAACTCGTCGTCGCCGATGAAGTTGCTGTCGCCATGCCAGATGTTGACTCCGGCGAGATAGCACTCTCCCGCCTTCAATGTGACACGCCGCTGATCGTCGGGATCGCCGATACGAAAGTCGAGGGCGCCGCGCATGATGATGCCAAGCTGCTCACTGGCCACGTGGTTGTGCAACACCGAGCCACCTGCTCCACCGGTGATCCGCCAGAACCACAGCTCCAGATGTTCACCGAGAATGATGCGACGACGAAAGCCTGGTCGTCCGGTCTCGAGGAACTGAGCCTCTTCGAAAAAGAAGCAGTACTGCTCGAAACCTGGCACAGTTTGCATGTCGTTGGACCATAACGAGCGTCGTTGCCGTCCGCAAACGTGCTCAGTCCGATGGCGGTTGAAGAATCTGGCTCTCTGAACGAGCCAGCAACGTTTGTATGAGTGGTGGTTCGTAGCGGCGTGCCATGTTGACGGCGTAGAAGTTCTCGTAGAGGTCGGGCACCACTGCGTGTTCCACCAACCGACCGGTACGGAGTTCGTCTTGGACCACCACCGATGGGAGCAACGCAATGCTGTCGGAATCACGCGCCAACAGACGGAGCAGCGCCATGTCGTCCACCTCGGCTCGTACTTGGTAGCGGATGCCCAACTGTTCACAGCGCAAGTCGAAGCCCGCCCTGATGTCGTTGTCACGGCCGGGCAGCAACAGTGCGACATGGGCAAGGTCTTCGGGGAACCGGAACGGTGATGATGGTCGGGGTGGGCCGACGAGGCTCACCGGTTGACGGGCCACGCGACGACAGCGCCACGGTTCAGTGGCACTGGCAAACACCGGTTGGTTCGACAGGATGAGGTCGATCGAGTGCACCCGTAGCTGCGACAACAACTCGATCAGACTGCCAGAGATGAGCACCAGCTCCACGTCCGGACGATCGAGTACCGGTCGGATGAAGTTCTCCTGAAAGTTGCGCGACACCGTGGCCACTGCGCCAATACGCAACACCTGGCGTTCCTTCCGGCGGCCTTCACGCAAAACCGCAACCAACTCGTTACCTGTGGCGAAGATCGTTTCGGCATAGTTGAAGGCCAACTGGCCGGCCTCGGTGAGCGTCAGGGTCCGGCCCGTACGATGGAACAAGGGCTGCCCCAGCTGCGCCTCGAGTTGTTTGACCTGGGCGGACAAGGCCGACTGCGACACGTGCAACTGCCCGGCCGCCCGGGTCAGGTTGCCCTCCTTGGCTACGGCCCAGAAGTACCGGAGATGGTGGAAGTTAAGAGGGGACACTACACGCCAATCGTTCGTTTTACCTACATGAGTTGTGCTGAATCATATATTGGACAGAACGTTGGGGCATCGCCAGACTGGGAGATGTTCCCGCTCTGAAGGATTTTCTCTTGCCTCTTGTCGCTTCCATTGGACTGCCCATTTGGCAGAGCGCCCTCCTCCTCACCCCCGCTGCGGCTGCGCTGGCCACAGTCCCACTCGTGGTGCGCGCTGGCACCGTGGCGGTGGCGTGGCGATGGGCGCGCCTGGCATCAGTGGTCATGCTGATGGCGGCAGTCTCCGGGACCGTCGTGCGCAGCTTCACCGAGGACCGAGCGGGGCTGATGTTGCGTTGCGATGTTGTCGGTATGGCGGTGCTGACCCTGGTGAGCTTTGTGGGGTGGGTGGTGATCCGCTACTCGGAGCGGTATCTGTCCGGGGACCCGTATGAGCGCCGTTACGTCGGCCGCCTGCTGGCCACGATTGCTGCGGTGGCGGTGGTGGTGGTGGCCAACCACCTCATTGTGCTCATGCTGGCTTGGACGGCCACCAGCCTGGCCATGCATGGCCTCCTCACATTCTTCGGAGACCGGCCCCCAGCGGTGGCGGCCGCCCACAAGAAGTTCATGTTGGCGCGCGGCGCCGACCTGGCAATGCTTGGAGCGGTGGTGGCCTTCTCCACCACATTCGGCACACTGCGAATCGATCAGATCGTTATCAAGACTACGGTCGCTACCACGGTGCCAACAGGTGCGCGCATTGCAATTGCACTGGTTGCATTGGCGGCGCTGCTGAAGTGTGCCCAACTGCCATTCCACGGTTGGCTCATCCAGGTGATGGAGGCACCCACGCCGGTGTCGGCTCTGCTTCATGCCGGTGTGGTGAACCTGGGTGGATTTGTTCTGTTGCGTTTCGCCCCGGTGGTCGATCGGGCCATCGAGACGAGGGTGGTCCTCGTTGTGGTGGGCACCACGACGGCGGTGATTGCGGCTCTGGTGATGACCACCCGGATCAGCATCAAGGTATCGCTCGCCTGGTCCACATGCGCGCAGATGGGTTTCATGATTATGCAGTGCGGGTTGGGCATCTGGGAGATGGCGCTACTGCACCTACTCGCCCACTCGCTCTACAAGGCGCACGCCTTTTTGAGCGCCGGCGGTGTGGTGCGCCAAACCCAACGCCGGCAGTTGGCCCCGCGCATCGTTGCTCCCACGGCTACGTCGATGGTCATCGCCTCGGCCGCAGCAATCGCTGGGACGTTGGCAGCCGGGGTGGTGTGGGGGTTACTTCCCTTTGCCGAGCCCGTCACCGCAACCATCTGGATCCTGGGTGGCATCGTGGCGGTGGCGCTCGTACCGTTGGTGCCGCTGGTGCCGCTCGGGCGGGCGCCCCTCGCACGGATCGGGTCAGCCGTGGTCATCGTGTTCGCGTACTTCGGGCTACACGAGCTCTTCGGCCACCTCGTGCCGCGTGGATCGGCTGCACCCGCTGCGCTGTTGGTTTTCGTGGCGGTGTCGTTCGCTTTGTTGTTCGTGATGCAGATGCTCGGCGTGGTTGCTCCTCTCGGCGCATTGCGCCGGCGGCTCTATCCATGGATCTATGGAGGGTTGTTCCTCGATGAGGTGTTCACGCGAGTCGCCTTTGCCATCTGGGCCCCGCCAGCACCCCGCCCTCGGGTGTCGAACCTTCCTCAACCCACCGCTGTGCTTACGTTCGCCCCCGTTGCCGTCCCCTTGGAGCCTTCATATGAACATCAGCATTGACTCCGACGCAACCTCGATCGGTGGTGCTGGTCGTCTCACGGCTGACATCGCCGGGGCCTGCGACCGCATCGCTCCTACGTGGCCACTCGATCAATTCATTGCCGTGAATCCCTACTGGGGTTGGCGGGGATCGTCAGCTCCGAGCGCCGCCGCCGCACTGGGGGCACTAGCCGGAACAGCACTCACCATGCCTCGTTCCTGGTTCCGCTGCGAATGGGCCGCTGGCCGACTTACCAACGAGCATCTCGAGGCCGCAGCCGCCGCCATGGGTGACCCGGGTCTGACGACGAGGGCCCAAGAGGTGCTGGGTCAACCCTTCGACCAACCCCAGCCACTCATTCCCCGGATGGCACTGGCCACCGACGTACGCGACTTGGGTTCCGGACCACGATCGGGCCAGACGTGGACTGATCTGGTGACCCACCACATCAGCCAGTACTGCGCCTCTCACTTCGACCGGTGGCAAGGGTCCTGGCACCCGGACCAAGACGTCGATCTGTTCACGGGATGGCGCGCCCAGCTTTCGGCGCCGAACGGCATTGCCTGGCGGCACTCGAGATCGTGGGTACAGGTCCAACTTGGCTCGCTGCCCACTGAGCCCCGTGCTGCTATTGCCATGATGCTCGGCGCGCTTGGCATTCCAGAAGAAGGGGTCGAGGCCTACCTCACCGCGCTCCTACTGGCCGTCAACGGATGGAGTGCTTGGTGCGCCTATGTTCGTTGGCAAGCCCGACTGGTGGGTGACGACGATGACGAGATCGTCGGCCTGTTGGCCATCAGGCTGGCTTGGGAATGGTTGCTGCGGACCGATGCAAATGAACCCAGCGAGGCCGGACCCTGGGAGATTTGGGCGGATGCATGGGCCACCACAGACGGAATGGCCGCCGCTATTGCCCACGAGCAACGCGTCGACTGGCTCTTCCAGATGGCCTTGGAACGGACTTATCAGAGCACCTTGATCTGTGCGCTTAGTGTTGCGGAAAAAACGCCCTTGCAGGTTCCCGCCGTCCAAGCGGTGTTCTGTATCGACGTACGGTCCGAAGTGTTTCGCCGAGCGGTGGAATCGGTGACACCGGACATCGACACGAAGGGGTTTGCTGGCTTTTTCGGATTGCCTATCTCCTATACACCGGCAGGCAGTGCGCTCACTCGACCTCAGCTGCCGGGGCTTCTGTCTCCCGCCTTGAACGTCACCGAGACCGGGTCGAACGGCACCAACCGCAAACCCCTGATCGATGAGCGGTTGAACACGCTGGGCAACCGTCAACGCTGGAGCAACTTCCGTAGCTCACCATCTTCGGTGTTCACCTTCGTGGAATCGATGGGCCTGCTGTACGGACCCAAGTTGATGAAGGACAGCATCGCCCACACCCACGCGCCAACGAAGTGGGAGCATGATGGTCTCAGTCACGCTTCGCGTATCGGCCTGCGACCACGGCTGGCAATGGTGGATGAGGATCCGGTGGCAGCTGCGGGGGTCGCGCACAAGGTGTTGTCGGCTATGAGTCTGACCAGTGGATTTGCACCGCTGATTCTGCTGTGTGGTCACGGCAGTCAGAGTGCCAACAACCCTCATGCTGCTGGTCTCGACTGTGGTGCGTGTGGAGGACAGACCGGCGAAGTGAACGCACGCGCACTCGCCGATCTGCTCAACTGCGTCGAGGTGCGAGCACACCTGATGGTGCTTGGCGTCACCGTGCCATCAGGTACCTGGTTCGTTCCTGGGTTGCACAACACCACCACCGACGAGGTCCAACTCTTCGACACAGAATTGGTTCCGGAGAACAAGGGCAACGAAGTGGACCAACTTCAGCGCTGGTTGTCTGCTGCTGGTGACCGGGCTCGAGCCGAGCGGGCGGACGGGCTCGGCCTGCAGGGATATGTGCATCAGCCCGAGCAACTCAAACAGGCAGTGTGCGAACGGGCCAATGATTGGTCACAGGTACGTCCGGAGTGGGCGCTGGCGGGCAACGCTGCGTTCGTGGTGGCGCCGAGGCGACGTACTCGCCATATGGATCTTGGCGGGCGTAGCTTCCTCCACGATTACGACTGGACGCTCGACACCGATTTGTCCGTACTCACCCTGATCATGACGGCGCCAATGGTGGTCACCAACTGGATCAACATGCAGTACCACGCATCGACAGTTGACAACCGCCGCTACGGCTGTGGCAACAAGGTGCTGCACAACGTGGTGGGGGCAAACATAGGAGTATTCGAAGGAAATGGAGGCGACCTACGTATCGGCCTGGCCATGCAATCACTCCATGACGGGCACACCCTGCGCCATCCGCCGCTGCGTCTGTCGGTGTTTATCGAGGCGCCCCGTGACGGTATCGACTCCATCATCAGCGGACACGACGTTGTCCACGACCTCGTGTCCAACGGCTGGATCCATCTACTGCGCATCGACCCCTCAACCGGAACGGTGGAGCGCTGGACACCCAGCGCCTGGGTGAAACCGTAGGCGGTAGCGAGCCATGCGCCCTCCCCGACTAGGTGTCCAGAAACGCAGCTACTTGTAAGGCCAAGTGAATGGGGCGTTCCAGGGTCACCAAATGGCCAGCTCCGGGGATTTCCACCACGGTGGCGTGGGGCACCAACGCCTTCCAGGCTGGCGCAAAGTGCTCCGGTGCAATGAAGCGGTCTTCGGCCCCCCATGCCAACAGGGTGGGCGCGCATAGGCGATATAGCCGCTTCGACAGTCGCCGGTTGGGGATGGGGAACAGCACCTTGCCAGCAGTGCCCAGTCGCCGAGAGTTGGAAATCATGAATGCCTCGATGG
>JAYVGK010000207.1:0-2585 GCA_043772215.1 Acidimicrobiales bacterium
GCCCTTCG
Source organism: Acidimicrobiales bacterium (assembly GCA_043772215.1). Taxonomy (GTDB): domain Bacteria; phylum Actinomycetota; class Acidimicrobiia; order Acidimicrobiales; family JANYDT01; genus JANYHQ01. The sequence continues at coordinate 9 of JAYVGK010000207.1, forward strand.
GGGCGCACCAAGCGCAGACGCTGCCGGGTACGTCGCAGCGACCAGCCCGCCACCAGGTCGCAAGAAACGGCTGCACCCGAAGCCACCATCAGCGCCCGTTCCACGCACGCACCGTCCATGGGATGGCCGTCGCCCACGCCGCTGTACACCAGCCAGGCACGCAGACACCTCCGGGCCAAAGCTCGCGGGGCCGCTGTCAGAGCCAAAGCGTCTGTGGCATCGATCTCTGCGGCCAGCGCGTCCAACAGGTCAGACTCCTCAGCTGCCAACGGGGCTTGGCGAGCCAGGACCGCCGTGACGTCGCGCTGGGCCACGTCATCGAGCAGGGGCAAAACCTCTGTGCGCATACGGACTCGACGAAATCGAGGGTCATGATTCATAGGGTCATCAACCGGCTGCCACCCGAGCAGTACACACAACTTCACCGTCTCGACACGCCGCAAATTCAGAATGGGGCGCTGCACCCCTCCGGGCCGATGGCGGGCAAATGCAGCCAAACCATCCACCCCAGCGCCTCGGGTGAGGTTCAGCAGGACTGTTTCGCCAAGATCATCAGCGGTGTGACCGGTGCATACATCGGGGGGCAGCACTGCGTATCGGGCGATGCGGGCACGAGCCTCCAGGTTGGGGCCGGGTTCGATGTTCACCTTCACGGATCGGAACTCCACATCGAGTGTCCGGGCGTAGGCGCTGACCAACGCCGACTCGGCCTGCGACTCCGCCCGCAATCCATGATCCACATGAATGGCCGTCACCATGGCTGAACCACAGCCAGCCACCGCCAGGGCCATCAGCGCCAAGGAATCTGCTCCTCCACTGACGGCCACCACCACGGGCCCCACGGGAAACACGCAACGCGACAGCAGCGGCTTACCAGCTGATGCGTTCGCTTCGATCAGCGTCCGTCACCCACGGCCGTCGAGATGACCCCCGCTGCTTCCAATCTCCCGATCCACAGTTGCGGGTCGCGAATCTCCACCAGGGTGGGCAGATTGGTGGCACTGGCCCATGCGTGGTCGATGAAACGGATCCCACGCTGCGCTTCGATGGCGGCAATGAACTGCTCGCCCTCCTCGTATTGGCGCATCTTGGCTTCGATGCCGGCCAACTGGCGGAGCAACTTGGCCGCCCCGGTGCTCTCGCGCCGCTGTCGCAACACGCTGGAAAACCGAGGCGCCGACGGCAGCAGGTGAGCTCCCGCCCGGTCCATGGTGACGTCGCCGTGCCCTTCCAACAGACTCATCAAACCACCGATCCCATCTAAAGCCGTACGCTGGTCGGAGTCGGCCAACAGCCCGATGATGCCGCCTTCATCCAAAGGATTGCGACCATCGCGAACCGCCGCCACCGCTCGTTTCAGCGCCTCGAGGAAGCGCTTGGGGTCCGGATCAGCAGTAGACAACGTACGATTCATGAGGTCTAAGAAGTGCTTACGCATCCAGGGCACGCCAGTGAACTGTGCTCGATGGGTGACCTCGTGCAGCGCCAGCCAGAGCCGGAATTCGCGAGGAGCAAATGCGTAACGCTTTTCGATCGCCAAGATGTTGGGTCCCACGTACGACACCACGTCCTGCTTGGATCGATCTTCGCTCTCGTTCATCAACAGGTCGTACTGACCCAGCACTCGCTTGCTCAACAGTCCCAGCAGCGATCCCACTTCGGTACCGGCCAGGCCTCGGGCAACGGGGGCAGTCGGACCGTTGAGCTTTGGTCCCAGACGGTCGGTGACGGGTCGCAGCATGCGCTGGAACGACGCAATGTTGTTACTGATCCACTCGGCTCGGTCCACCACTTGAGCACGAGCGGGTCCGTCAGGTACCAGCCCAGTTTCGGCGGTGACCAGCGCTTCCGCTTGGGCCGTGAGTTCAGCGAAATCACTGGCCAACGAGGTTGCGTGATACGACGATGCAAACGGATCTGTTCCGGACAGTCGCACTGCGACACGCTCGGCCAGTTTCCAATCGACGGGCTCCGCCAAGACCACTACTTCCGTGGGTACTTGTTGGAGGTGACCTTGACGTAGTACCCGAGGATGGTGGCTATGACGGCCAACACCGCGCTGAGAACCAGTACCGGAGCAATCCAGTAGAACCAGGGTTTGGCGGCAACGAGCAACATGGGGAAAAACAACATGGTCCGCAGAATAGGCCAGCAGGCCGCCTAGGCGATTTTCTTGCCCCTGGTCCGTGGTACAAGCATCGGCTCGTGTTGCGAGCAGAACTTGCCGTTGTTGTAGATGGACAAACGGGTGACGCACCCTGGCTCGCGACACATGCGTCCCGCGGTGAACTTGCGGGAAGGACGGTCGGAACCCGAGAGCGGCTTGGCTCCTACAGCATGTTCAGACATACTGATTTGAACCTCGGTGGTTGAGATTCCATTCCCATCCATCGCCTGCACCGAGACGTGTCATAGGTCAACTCCGCCGCTGTACAACGAGAGACGGATGCGCTCCACCAAGGAATCCGGCACACGAGTATGCACCCGCTTTTGCACGACGATGCGAAGTTCAGCCTCGAAGTCGAACGCACTGAAGCACGAGGGGCAAGCGTCGAGGTGGTGCTGGATGGTGGCCCG
>JAYVGK010000208.1:0-5613 GCA_043772215.1 Acidimicrobiales bacterium
TCACGACGGCCGAATGGCGCCATGGACAGATCAGCGACACGGAAGTCTTTGGCGCTGAGACGGCGGGCAGGAGCCTCGGTGGTCACGGTGTTGATTGTCATGATGGATTCCTCATCCTCTCGGGGGGCGCGCCGAAGATGGCGACACCACTGGGAGGATCGGCCCGGAACACCGGGTGACAGCCGCGTATGCACTGCACCGGGCCCGATCTGCAGTGCTCACAATACGTGACAAGCACCAATACCGAAAGCATCAACCCGGGCGAAGCCCTATTCCTTGATGGTGGCCAGTCCGGTGATGAGCGACAACACCTCGGCCACGTGGCCTTCACACTCTGACTGGGTGGATGCTTCGAGGTTGAGACGCAACAACGGCTCCGTGTTGGACGGTCGCAGATTGAACCACCACGATCCAAAATCCACGGTGAGCCCGTCGAGATGGTCCATGGCTGCGCCCTTGTTGGCATACGCCGATTCCACTCGGGCAATGACCGCCGTGGTGGACACCACCTTGGTGTTGATCTCACCCGAGCCCACGTAGCGCTCGAATGGTTTGCGCAACTCCGACAGCTTGGCCCCTTCGCCTGCGGCAGACATCAGCTCAATGACATGCAGCGCTGCAATGAGCCCCGAATCCGCCCGCCAATTGTCCCGGAAGTAATAGTGACCGGAGTGCTCGCCACCAAATACTGCACCAGTCTCGGCCATCACCGCTTTGATGAAGCTGTGCCCCACCCTGGTACGAATTGGCTCACCCCCGTGCTCACGGACCACCGCAGGCACGGCCTTGGAACAGATGAGGTTGTGGACCACCTTGGACCCCGGCTGCTTGTCCAGGATGGAGGCAGCCACCATGGCCGTGGTCAACGAACCCGACAGCGGCTGGCCCTTCTCATCCACCAGGAACACCCGGTCGGCATCGCCATCAAAGGCCAGGCCAAGATCGGCGTGAGTGGCGGTGACGCGGGCCTGTAGGTCGCGTAGGTTCTCCGGCTGAATGGGATCTGCGGGGTGATTGGGAAACGTGCCGTCGAGTTCGCCATAGAGGACCTCCAGGTGCACGCCCAACGACGACAGCACTGCGGGCACCACCAGTCCGCCCATGCCGTTGGCGGTGTCTGCCACGATGCGCAACGGACGCACTTTGGTGACGTCGATGAACGACAGGCAGTGGGCGGCGAACTCATCGAGCAAAGACAGTTGTTCCAGCGACCCGGACTGTTTGGAAAAGGTGGCCTCGCCAGTGAGCAGAGCGGCGGCCAAGTCGCGTATCTCCATGAGACCGGACTCTTCCCCGATGGGGGCGGCGCCCTTCTGACACATCTTGATCCCGTTGTAACCCGCTGGATTGTGACTGGCGGTGAATGTGACTCCGGGAAGATCCAGATGGCCACTGGCGAAGTACAACAAGTCGGTGGAGGCCAAACCGATGTCCACCACATCAGTGCCTTCTCCCATGGCACCACGAGCAAATGCCGCCGACAACCCCACCCCTGAAGGACGCATGTCGCGAGCCACCACAATGCGTTTTGCACCCGTGAACCGGGCAAAAGCAGCCCCGATGGCCAACGCCATGGACTCGTCAAATTGTTCGGGAACAGTTCCCCGGACGTCGTAGGCCTTGAAGATGAGCCCGAGCCGCTCCGGCGCGCCGGCGACCGCAATTGGTATCTGCGTCATGTGACTTCTCCCAAGCTCTGATGATTCCGTAGCTGAGAACCTGGGTCCACCAGCGAACGATTGATCGTAGTGCCTGCCAACGATCCTTTAGGCTCGGAGTATGCAGACGCTGGAGGACCGCGCCCTAGACGGCCCGTTGGGTGGCGTGACCGACGAACAATCGTCGCCGGACGTCACTTCAGGCATCGATCAACCCGGTCCCGGGTTCATTCCGCCGCCTCCACCGTCTGTGCCCAGCTCGGGATCGTGGGTGCCGTCAGAGATGGCGATGCAGGTGATGGGCCTCATCGTGTTGGCGGTATTCGTGGGCATTGTCATCTATAGCGTGGGGGCTGGTCTGTTGCTGCGCAACAGCACGCCCACCGGCGGAGACATGGGGGCCCATGTGTGGGCCCCGGATGCAGTGCGACGGGAGTTGCTGCCCCATGGCCGCCTCATTGGGTGGTCCGACGACTGGTATGCCGGATTCCCAGTATTGGGCTTCTACTTTCCCTTCCCCAGTTGGACCATCGCACTGCTCAGTTTCGTCCTTCCATACAACATCGCATTCAAATTCGTCACCGTGGCTGGATTGGTGGCCATGCCCATCACCGGATGGGCCCTGGGCCGCCAAGCCGGATTGAAGCGGCCGGTGCCGGTGCTGTTCGGCGCCATCACCACCGTTTTTCTCATGGACCGTCAATACACAATTTATGGCGGCAACATCGCCTCCACCATGGCCGGTGAGTTCTCCTTCGCCATTTCACTGTGTTTGGCGTTGCTGTTCATTGGTTTGGCAGTACGGATATTGCGAACCGGGGAGAAGCGTGCCACCGCAGCAGTGGTCCTGGCCGTAGTGGGCCTGTCCCACCTGTTGCCCACCATCTGGGCGGGGGTGGCGGTGCTGTTTGCCGTCCTCACCCACATCGATGCCAAGCGCACCAATATCCGCAACGCCTATGCCATGGTCGCCGTTTCCGGAATATTGGGCGGCGGGCTGTACGTGGCCGGGTACCCCAAGGTGGGCATTGTGGTGGGGGCTGGCCTGGCGTTGGCCACGGTGGTGTACGACCATCGCACCCACAAGTTGGGCCTCGGCCAATTCGGTGATCTGTATGCCGCCATTGCCTCCGGAGCAGCATTGGCCGGATTCTGGCTACTGCCGTTTGCCTCGCATCTGGCCTACTCCAACGACATGGGGTACGAAAAAGAACGCAAGTACATCGATGGGTTGTTCCCGTTTTGGGCCGACAAGCCACCGTCCGGCACGGCGGTGTTTGCCATTGCGTTCCTGCTGGCGATAGTGGGAGCGCTCTACTGCATCGACTCATTCCTGTCAGCCATCATCCGCGATTGGTCTCGCCAGCGCAGCACCTGGCACGGTGCGGGTATGGCCTTCGCGGGGGCGACCGGGCTGCTGGTGACTATATGGCGGATGGACTATCTGGGCGACTGGCGCGGCATCACCGGGTGCTTCTTGGGTGTGTCACTGATGGTGATGCTGGTGTTGTTTGGCCCATTCGTGGACGGGCATGAACGGCTGGGCCTGGCTTTGGTAGGGGCCACTGCGGCCAGTGCCCTGGCATTTCGCTTCATGCCCTACGGCTTTCGCCTGTGGAACAACCGGTGGCTGCCGTTTTGGACGATGGGCATCTATCTGCTGTCCGTGTACGGCATGGTGGCGATCGGCCGAGGCGTGGCCAGTTCTCTGCGGTGGCTCAGCAAGGGCCAGCGCACGTTCCCGGCGGCACCGCTGTGGGGGACATTGGCCGGTGGAGTGATCGTATTCAGCCTTATTGCCATGCCGCTGGGGATGATTCCGCGTTGGTTCCCTTCGCCGAAGGTGAGCAAAGGCCTGCTCGGCATCCAGCAAGCTGGAGACTCGGCTGATTTCAACAACTCCATTGCCCAGGGATGGCCGCCCTACAACTTCCAGGGCTATCAAGGCCGGCCCGACTGGCCCGAATACAAGAACGTCGTAGATGTGATGGCTCAAGTGGGCAAGACCAACGGTTGCGGACGAACCCATTGGGAATACGAAGAGCAGCAGAGCCGGTGGGGTACCCCTATGGCCCTCATGTTGTTGCCGTATTGGACCAACGGTTGTATCAAATCGATGGAGGGCCTGTATTTCGAATCGTCGGCCACCACCCCCTATCACTTCATGGATGCGGCGCTGCTGTCCAAGGCCCCATCCAATCCGGAACGAGACCTGCCATATGAAGGTCTCAATGTGGCCAAGGGGGTACAGAAACTGCAGCAGTTCGGCGTGAAGTACTACATGGCATTCTCTACTGCGGCCATTGCTCAAGCGGATGTAAACCCGGACCTCAAGTTACTGCGCACCACGCCGTACAAGCGCTCGTGTACCGACGCCGAAAACACGGCCAAGGCCTGCCCCACCACCTGGAAAATCTACGAGGTGGCGGGCTCCCAATTGGTGGAACCATTGAAACTGCAGCCGGCCGTGGTCACTGGTATCGGCGCCAGCCAACAAACCGGATGGTTGGACCTAGGCGTGAGTGTGTACAAGAACGCCGCTCAGTACCCAGTACCGCTGGTGGCGTCCGGCCCCAAGGAATGGGAGCGGGTCACCGCTACCGTCAATCGTCCGCCGAAAGTGCGCACATACGGAGACGGGTTTGCCTTGCAGACCCCCAAGTCCGTGCCGTTGGATGCCGTCACCGTCACATCCATCTCGCCCAAGTCTGACGGCATCTCGTTCTCCGTGGACAAGGTGGGCGTCCCGGTGATGGTGAAAATGTCGTATTTCCCCAACTTCCAGGTAAGGGGCGGTAAAGGCCCATATCGGGTGGCCCCGAACCTCATGGTGGTGATCCCCACCAGTAAGAACGTGGCGGTTACCTACGGCCGTACCGGGGCTGATTGGGCTGGCATGTTCGCAGCGTTGGCCGGAATGGCTGGTGCGATTCTGCTGTATCTAGGCAACCGGACTCGACGTCGACGCCCTGCGACCGCCGGTTTACCGGTCGATCAGGGTGATTCCGAATTGGCATCGGTGTCAGCCGCTCCGCTCACCGCCCGTGACAGTTTCTTCGGCGAAGATGCAGTGGCCATCGACACACAAACAGCCTCGTTGCCATCCGCCAGTCGGAATCCGGCACCCCCGGAGCCTTCCGCCCCGCCTCAGCTCATCGACTGAACCCCTCAGCCCATGACGGGTTCAGCGTCGCTGACGGCGGGCAGAGCGGGCTTCGCTCCACAGCGCCAGACGCAAGCGAGCCAGTCCGCGTAACGATCGCCAGATACGACTCACGATGGGGGTCCGCGCAGGACGCGTCTCCTCCACTGTGATGCCAACTTCATCTGTGCGCATACCGGCACGCTCCACCCGCAGCACCAGTTCGGTGTCGAACAAGTCGGTACCGAACAGGCATTGCTCCACCAACGGAATCACGTCAAGGCGTCGCATGACCTTCATGCCGTGCGTGTCGGACACCTGTAAGCCGAAACCGTGTCGTAACAGCCCCGAGAACACAGCCGTGACCACCTTGCGGGTCCAGTGACGTTGATCTGACGCATCGTCACCACGCTTGGAGCCCACCACGATCGACGCTCCACCGGGTGTGGCCATCACGGCGATGGCTCTCTCGGCGAACGCCAAGTCGTACAGGTCCACATCAAAATTGACCACATAGGTTCCGGTGGCCGCCAGTAGGCCAGCCCGGAGGGCCTTTCCGTAGTCCGCCACCCCGGTGGACAATGCTCGAACCTCATCAAAGCGGTGCTCCAGATCCGCAGCCACCGCCATGGTGGCATCGCGTGATCCGTTCTCCACCACCAGCACCTCGAACTTCACACCGCAGTGGCGAAGACCGTTGACCACATCAGTGACAGCCGACGCCAAGTACTGCTCCTCCTGATACGCAGGAAATACGATCGAGACGGATTCACCAGGCGCAAGCGTCAACATCGGGGCGAGATCCTAGGGGCC
>JAYVGK010000209.1:0-1690 GCA_043772215.1 Acidimicrobiales bacterium
CCAGATCTGGTACGCACCATTGTTTGCGACAAGGCCACTGCGCTCACCGCCGCGCAATCAGTATGTGCTGCGCTCTTCGCCCGCGAGCGGGGCAGTGGCGGGCAACATCTGGTGATCCCCATGCTCGACACTGCCATGTCGTTCTTCTTCCCTGACGGCTTTATGGCCAAGGCGTTGTTGGATGATCCGCGCGCTGATGATCGCGCCACATTGGCCACGGTGTATCGAGTCAACCCCACCGCCGATGGTCACTTGGTCACCTATGTGGCCAATCAGGCCGAGACATTCGGGTTGTTTCGCGCATTGGGCCATCCCGAGTGGATGGAGGATCCGCGATTTGCCACCCCCACGGCTCGGCGTGAACACCTCGATGCCTTGGGCGAAGTGCTGGCGCCTGCGTACGAAGAATGGTCCACGGCCGAACTCAGCCTCCGCCTGGAAGCCGAGGAGGTGCCCTTTGCGCCCGTTCTCAACCTCGACGAGCTCCAATCAGACCCGCAGATCGTGCACAACGCGGCGTTGCGGGTGCGCCATCACGACGTGGCCGGACGGGTGTTGGAGGCGGCGCCGCCAGTGCGTTTCTCCACCACAGTGCCTGACATGACTCGCCTGGCCCCTATGCCCGGCCAACATACGGATGAAGTGTTGGCTGAAATGGGGCGTACCGACGACGACATCGCCAAGCTCCGCGCCGATGGTGTCATCATCTAGTTCGGGTATACCCGTACAACTCCGGCGCACAAGGAAGAATCGATCAATGGCCATCCCCACGACCTCGCCGAGTATCGAATGGAAGTCATTGGGTTTGGCCATCCGGGAACGGCGGGTGGCGCATGAACTGACGCTGGTGGAGTTGGCGGCGGAGGTGGAATTGTCGCAGCCGTTCCTGTCTCAGATCGAAAATGGACGAGCCCGGCCCTCGATGACATCGCTGTATCGCATCGCCCATGCTTTGGACACCACTCCGCAAGCGTTCTTCGGAGGCCCCATCGACGGTGCTTCGGAGCCAACGCTGGTGAGAGCCGAAGACGCGCCCTCCGTGGATTTCGACGCTCAGGCTGGCCCGTCGGCCCATCTGCTGTTGGCTGGCAACGCCCCATTTCACGTATTGGAATATGCGGGCCTGCCGTCGGAGTTTTTGGAGTTTTGGGAGCATGACGGTTTTGAGGCTGTGTACGTGGTGGAGGGCAGTATCGAAATCGATATCGACGGCACCGTGACCGCGCTCAACGCCGGCGATTTCCTGTCGTATCCGTCGCGACTACCGCATCGGTTGCGCAGCACCGGCACCAGTGGCGCCCGCGCCCTACTCATCGAAACGAAAGTGGAAATACTCCAAGACCGACGCCCAGGCAGTCACATGCCCAAACCAATTCGGCGACGCCCACCCCAAAAGGGGTAACGAACGCGTCAGCGCTCAGGCGAGATCGTTCGGCGTCTTGGATCCGGCGAGCAGAGCCGCATCTTGAGCAGCGGATTGACCACCTCGGTGGATGTGAGCGGATGCGGTGGATGACGCCACCAGGACGCCTCGTCGGTATACCCGTCGCGACATCGGGGCGTCAGCTATGGCGGCTCGGACGGAGGGTACCGAGATGGCCAGCAGGTCGGCCGGATCTCCCGGCTGCATGCTGATGCGAGCCAAGCCCATCACTGCCCGGGCGTCGTTGCTCACCATGTCATAAGCGCG
>JAYVGK010000210.1:0-3155 GCA_043772215.1 Acidimicrobiales bacterium
GCATCGCCAGGACTGGCATACACGATGACCTTGCGCACCAATGCGCGGGCCACCATCGTTCGTAGCGGAATCACACCAGCAAGTGGCGGGGGCGGCAACACCAGACTGGCAGCGCTGATCACCGTCCCCGCAGTGAGGGGGGCAACCGTGGTGGACGTGGGAGACGGGCTGGGCTTGGCTGCACCCCGGGCCGGGGCCCCGATCATCAGCGACGCCGAAGCCACCACCGTCATGGTGCTCATCGCTGCCAACACGTGCCGATGGGGTCGACGAGGAGGAGTGGTCACTGCTTGATTCTCGGCATGGTTCGCATTTCCATTGAACGACAACGCTCGATCATGCAAGGACTTGCACGGGAGTGCCGAGGGGAAGCATCTTCACCAGTTTTTCGATGTCGGCATTGTTGAGCCGGATACATCCATGACTCACGTCTTTGCCAATGGAAGCGGGGTCGTTGGTGCCATGGATGCCCACCTGGCCGTCGCCCCCACCGAAGCTGTTGAGGACCTCGGAAAAACCCGACAGGCCGTAGGCGTAGGTGCCGTACACGGAGTCCGGGTTGGGCGGCTGGAGCAATTCCGTAATGTAATACGTGCCGTTGGGGGTGGGTGTTTGCCCCCTACCCACCCCGATGGGGGCGTTGAGCACCTCGGCCGTGCCCTTCATGGCAATCAACTTGTGGGCCGACAACTCCACGATCAATTTGAAATCGTGTGATCCGAGTTTCACCTTGGTCTTGTCAATCCACCCCTGGCTGCCGTTGGGTCGCAGCGGCAACTCCACCAGCAACCGGTCCGGCGTGCCCCCCAGCGTCACCAGCACCATCTCGTGCTTGCCGTCGCGGGGCAACGTTTTGGATGGTGTGGTGCTCACAGGGGAGTCGTAGACGGCCAGCGACGGCTCTCCAGCGAGCAATTCCGCCACCACCGTTTTTCCCGGCTCGTACGGTGAGTATCCGGCAATGGTGGTGGGAAGCGCTGGTGCGTCGGCCGGCGTATCCACGATCTGCGACGTGAACGAAGGGGTGACGCCGCCCACCATGGTTGGCTTGGGGGTCCCCGGACCGGAGACGGTGCTGATCTGCGGATTGGGAGTGCTCGTCCCCCCGCTTGCGCCCCCACACGCCGAGAGCGTCGCAGCCAGGGCGCCAGCCGCCAAGAGCGCAGCCACACGGCGTCGCCCAGGGGCAACCGAAGAACAGAACCCAAACATGACCAAAGCCTACCGGGGCCACGTGGAATTCCGGGTCGCCCCAACCGGCCCATACTCAGCTGGCTTACATCGAACCCGTACGATGTGCGAGTGAGCACGCACGTTATGAACCCAGGAACCGCCCCGGCGCGCCGCGTCGGCGCAGATCCCACGGCGGGGGTCATGCGGGGCGTGGTGATCATGGCCACTTACAACGAGGCTGGTTCCATCGCCGCAGTGCTCGATGAAGTGGCAGAGGCGGTTCGTTCGCTGGAACACCAGGGCATTGTTCTCGATGTCCTCATCGTGGATGACAATTCGCCCGACGGCACTGCCCAAATCGCCAGAGACGTGGCTGCCGTACATCGCATCCGACTGGAGGTCTTGTCCGGCACCAAGGAAGGTTTGGGGGCGGCGTTGGTGCGGGGCTTTCGTCATGTGCTGGCCGACTCCCACACCAACGGTGGCGCCGATCGTCCCGCATTCCTGGTCACTTTGGATGCCGATGGACAACACGACGCCCGTCAGATCCCGGGTTTGGTAGAGGCGTTCATCTCCAGTGGCAGCGGCGTGATGATTGGATCGCGATGGGTGAAAGGCGGATCGTCACCGGGAACGTCACCTGTACGAACCATGCTCAGCCGGGGCGGCAATCTGTTGTTCCGGGCCGTCACCGGTACCCGGGGCGTGCGCGACGCCACCACATCGTTTCGGGTGATCCGCCCCGACGTTGCCGAGCTGTTTGATCCGTCGAAGCTACGCGTGGCCGGATATGGGTTCTTCTCTGCGTTCATTGCACTGGCCCAGGCCAACGGATACGACATCCACGAGTCGCCCATCATCTTTCGACCCCGATCGGCGGGCCTCTCCAAGCTCACGTTGAGCGACTGCGGTGAGTTCTTTGTCAACCTGTTTGCGGTTCGCAAGGTGGCCAGAGTGGCGCGCCGTCAACACCAAAGCGCCTTCCAAGCGCCCAACTCCAGCGCCGATTTCGGGGCCGCCTCGGAGCAGGAACGGTTGTCCGACGCCAAGCGATTCAACGCCTGGATCGCCGAGATGCTCACGCCCGCACTGGGGGCCCGTGTACTCGATGTGGGCTCCGGCATTGCGGCCGTCACCAAGCTGCTGGCCCTGCGGCCCATGGTGCACTCGGTGCTGGCCATCGAGCCGGCGGCCAATATCTTTCCCCGACTGGTGCACGAGACAGCAGCCATTCCCAACATGCACTGTCGTCAGGTGACCACCGCCGAGTTGCGTGACGAGGCGGGTCCTGCCCAGTTCGATGCCATCACCTACGTCAACGTGCTCGAGCACATCGAGCACGACGTGGATGAGCTACGAACGGCCCATGTGCTCTTGGCTCCGGGTGGGCGTATTGGGGTGTTGGTACCCGCCGCACCGTGGCTGTACGGGTCCATGGACCGACTGTCGGGCCACCATCGCCGCTATACAAAAGCCACGCTTCGGGAGACGGCGCAGGCCGCCGGGTTCCGGGTGGACGACCTGCGCTATCTCGACGTGGCCAGCATGCTGCCGTATTGGGGTATGTACCGGGTGTTGCAAGCCAACACGTTGGGGGGTGGGTCCGGATTTGCTTTCGATTCTATTCTGGTGCCCATCAGTCGGTTCATCCAGCGCCTGGTTCCCAATCCGCCGTTCGGCAAGAACCTCATCCTTATCGCCACTCGGCTCTGAACTCAGCGGGCCGTGCTCTTGGGACCCTTGTGTACTCGTTTGGCCACGATCACCTGATCGGCCAGCACTTCAACCTGCTTCACCCCGGTGGGCTCGTTGAGATCCGGTGTACCGAGTGGATCGGCCCGTTTGAAATGGCTGCGGTACACCACCGTGAACTCTGCCCCCTGACCTTCAGCACCGACGAGTTGGGCAATCAGTGGCAGTTGCGCAGCACCCACGTGATACATGTCGAGAGCGATGTATTCCACGGTATTGGGGTCGTGCGG
>JAYVGK010000211.1:0-4411 GCA_043772215.1 Acidimicrobiales bacterium
GTGTTTACCGGTCAGTAGAGACGGTCCCCCGGAGTGGCTCCGGTAGGTTGGGTTCGTGACTGAGCCCGACGACGAGACTCCCTCGACCGCTGAGCCAGCCTTGGCGAAACCTGCCGTAGCGGCATCAGTCCCCGTTGCGACAGAGGTCCCAGTGAGTACGTATCAGCCGGGATTGCCGAAAAGGGAACGCAAACCGCTGAACCCCGCGTTGGCCATTCTGGCTGGTGCCAGTCTCACCGCCATCTCCGGCATCACGGCCACAGTGCTCAACATCCGATCATCGGAACGGTTGTCCAAAGAGCGGGACAAAACCGACGTGGCAGTGCAACAGCGCAACGATCTGGAAGTGAAGATCGGGGCTATACAATCTCAACTGGACAAGGCCAAGGAACTCCTCGTCACTGGTTCAACTGTGGCCGCCCCAATCACCCTGGCCCCGGTGCCAGCACCCCTCCCGTCGATCGTGGTGGTGTTTCCCACCAACCCACCGCTCAGTGCGTCGGTTCCACCCGCAGCCACCACAATCACCGTGAGAGCCCTCAGCACCTTGCTGCTTGCCCCCTCGTCCGCTCCTGCCACGACGGTTCCGAGCGCTACCTCCACCACGGGCACATCCACCACGAGTACCAGTAGTCCGAGCACCACCACCACGATCGTGTCGGTGACCACCGCCACGAGGCCAGCGTGAACACTCCAACTACTGTGATGTGGTTTCGGCGCGACCTGCGATTGACCGACCACCCCGCACTCGAGGCCGCCGTAGCGGCCGCTCGCGATGAAGGGGGCAACGTTCTGGCGGTGTTCATTTCCGACCCGGCTCTAGTGAAATTGAGCGGTGTCAATCGTCTGCGCTACTTGTTTGCGTGCATACGGTCGCTACAAGACGCAGGGCTTCCCCTGGTGGTACGGCGGGGCGACCCGCTCCACGTGATTCCGGAATTGGCCAAACACCTCGGGGCAACACGGGTGTACTGCAGCGCAGACTTCGGGCCATACGGCCGTCGGCGGGATGAAGGCGTACAACGAGCGCTGGCCTGCAACGGTACGGAACTGCATGCGGTGGGCAGCCCCTACGTTCTCGACCCCGGCACAGTGCGCAAGGGTGACGGCACGCCGTTCAAGGTGTTCACTCCGTTCAGTCGCGTATGGGGGCAATCAGCAAACTCGCACAGGCCCGGACCCCGGATTGATCCTAGTTCTGTCGCCTGGCTCACCACCGTGGCCGACGAAGGATTGCCTGGCCACGCCGGTGGCCAGGCAATCAGTGCCTCACTGCCAGTGGCTGGCGAACTGGCAGCCGCCGATCGCATTTGCACGTTTGTCGACAATCATCTGTGCGCCTATGACGAGCTACGCAACAATCCGTCGGCCGACGCCACCAGTCGATTGTCACCAGATCTCAAATACGGCGTGATTCACCCTCGCCAACTTCTCGCCCTGCTCGGAAACCATCCAGGCGAAGGTGCGCGCGTGTTTCGCACCGAACTGTGCTGGCGTGAGTTCTACGCAGATGTGCTGTGGCATCGCCCAGACACGGCCCGTGAAGCGTTCAACACCCAGATGCAGGGGATGCACTACGACTCAGGGCCGGTTGCGGATGAACGCTTCTGGGCATGGTGCATGGGCACCACCGGCTACCCCTTCATCGATGCCGGTATGCGCCAGTTGCTGGCTGAGGGCTGGATGCACAACAGGGTTCGTATGGCAGTGGCGAGTTTCCTGGTCAAAGACCTCCATATCGATTGGCGTCGCGGGGCGCGATGGTTCATGGAGCAGTTGGTGGACGGAGATCTGGCCTCCAATCAACACGGCTGGCAATGGACAGCAGGTACCGGCACGGATGCAGCCCCTTATTTCCGGGTGTTCAACCCGGTGAGCCAAGGCAAGAAGTTCGACCCGGACGGCACATACGTGAAGCGTTACGTGCCGGAATTGGCTGGGGTCGCCAAGAAGTACATCCATGAGCCGTGGCTCGACGAGTCCGCTGCCGATTCCACCACGCTGTTCGCCGCTGATGGCCCCCCGCAGTACGTGTCCAGAATTGTCGACCATGGCGAAGAGCGCATCGAGGCACTCGCCCGGTATGGCGCAGTACGGACCGAGCCCCGCCCATAGGCTGGGGGGCTCCGCTGCGAGGATCCGGTTTGTGAGCGGCAGGCAAGTACCATCATCTCCTGGCATTCGTGCCGGAACCCACGAACATGATGAGCGACGATCACACCGAGACCACCTCAGCTGAGCGGTCGCTGGACGAACGCAAGGCACTGATCCTGCGCGCCGTGGTTGATGAGCACATCGCCACTGGTCAACCCGTGGGGTCGGCCCATCTGGGCTCGGCCACCGGATTGCAGGTCAGCTCCGCCACCATCCGCAACGAGATGAGTGCGTTGGAGCGCGATGGCTATCTCACGCATCCCCATACCTCGGCCGGACGTATCCCCACGGACAAGGGGTATCGGTTCTTCGTGGATTCATTGGCCCCTGGGCACCTTGGTGCACCTCAGAGCATGCAGGTCCGGGCATTCTTCGATCAGGCCCACGGAGAGCTGGAGCGCATGCTCACCGACACTTCGCGTCTGCTATCGAGCCTCACGGACTATGCCGCCGTGGTGGTGGCCCCCGAGTCCGAACCCGCCACCGTCCGATCGGTCCAAGTGGTGGGCCTCGGTCCCGGTACGGGTCGCGATGGCCGGGCCGTGGAAGTGGCGTTGTTGGTGACGGTATCGTCGAGCGGAACAGTGGACAAACACACTCTGGAGTTGGCTGCTGACACTGAACAGCAACATCTGGCCGACGCATCGGTGTTCCTCTGGTCGGTCCTGGTGGGAAGAAACCCCACCGATCCGGTGCCCGGCGAGCGTTCGAACACGGGTGATCCCCGTACCGATGCCGTATGCCGAGCGGCGCTGGCGTCGGTAGCACCGCGTGTCAACAGTGACTCCGATCGCGGTGTTCCGGTGTTCGTGGGAGGGGTGGCCCGGATGGCGGGAGCCTTCGATGCGCTCGACACCGTGCGCGAGGTCCTGGCAGTTCTGGAGCAGCAATACGTGGTGGTCAACTTGTTGCGCGATGCACTGGATCGAGGGGCGAGCGTGTCCATTGGTGCCGAGCACGGAACGGGCATTGGGTTCCAGCCGCTGCTCACGTGCAGTGTGGTGGCTGCGCCATATCTGGTGGATGGTCGTCCGGCTGGCACAATTGGGGTTCTCGGACCCACCCGCATGAACTATCCCCAGGCCATGGCCGCCGTAGCCGCCGTCAGTCACCGGTTGTCCCAGCGCCTTACCGACGGCTAGCGGCCGTTCCCATGGCTGAATCCCACCCACCCCCCACCTGAAACTGCACATATGGCCACCACCACAGACTTTTATGAACTTTTAAGCGTCAGCAAGAACGCGTCCGACGATGAACTGAAGAAGGCGTATCGAGCCAAGGCACGGGAGCTGCATCCCGATGCCAACCCTGACGATCCCACCGCCGAAGACCGTTTCAAGCAGGTGCAGTTGGCCTACGAAATCCTCAAGGACCCGGACAAGCGCCGCCAGTACGACCAGTTCGGTATCGACGGTCTACGAGGCATGGGAACCGGCGGTACCGGTGGCGCAGGAGATCCATTTGCCGGGTTTGGCGGGCTGGGCGACATTTTCGATGCCTTCTTCGGTGGCAATGGGTTTGGTCAGGGCGGCGGGAGTAGGGGCCCGGCATCGCCGCCGCGCGGCGCTGATATGGAGATGGCCATCGACTTGGCCTTCGAAGAAGCAGTATTCGGAACCAAACACGATGTACAGGTCCGGGTGCCCGTGCCCTGTGAGGCGTGCGACTCCACCGGCGCCGCGCCCGGTACTTCACCCATCACCTGCCCGCAGTGTCAGGGTGCTGGTGAAATCCGTCGGGTGCGTCAATCGTTGCTCGGTCAAATGGTCACATCGAGCCCGTGCGGCCGCTGTAACGGCACCGGCAGGGCCGTGGAGCAGGTGTGCCCCACCTGTCGAGGGGAAGGCCGCCGGACCGAGGCCCGGACCTACAGCGTAGAAGTGCCCGCCGGTGTGGATCAGGGTTCGACGCTCCGTCTCACCGGCAAGGGCGGCGCTGGCCCACGCGGTGGGGCCACCGGTGATCTGTACGTGCACATACGAGTGGCTGAACATGATCGCTTCGAGCGCCAAGGGTACGACCTCATCCACCAGTTGGAGATCCCCGTGACTCAGGCCGCCTTGGGTGCGGTCATTGCCTACGAAACTCTCGACGGCAGCGAGGACCTGGTAATTCCTGCGGGTACCCAAACCGGTCGCATCTTCCGGTTGCGGGAACGAGGAGTTCCCCATGTGGGGGGCCGAGGCCGAGGTGATCTCCAGGTGGTCATCCTGGTGGCCACGCCCACCCACCTCTCCAAAGAAGCCGATGATCTACT
>JAYVGK010000212.1:0-6257 GCA_043772215.1 Acidimicrobiales bacterium
CGTGGGTTCATCTCGATGATCACCATCTCGCCATCGGCCGGGTTGATGGCAAACTGCACGTTGGACCCACCGGTTTCCACTCCGATACGACGGATGCAGGCGAACGTGGCATCACGCATGATCTGGTATTCCACATCGCTGAGCGTTTGGATGGGGGCAACTGTGATGGAGTCGCCGGTGTGGACACCCATGGGGTCGAAGTTCTCGATGGAACACACGATGACGCAGTTGTCGGCCGTGTCGCGCATCACCTCCAACTCAAACTCTTTCCACCCAGCAATGGATTGCTCTATAAGGATCTCGCTGATGGGTGAGGCGTCGAGCCCCACCGCCGCCAATCGCCGGAACGACTCATCGTCGTGGGCAATTCCGGTGCCCAGCCCACCGAGGATGTAGCTCGGTCGGATGATGATGGGGTAGCCAATTTCCACCACTGTCTTCATGGCTTGATCCATGTCATAGGCGAAGCCGGAGTGAGGCACCTTCAGCCCGATGCCGATCATGGCCTCTTTGAAACGTTCACGATTCTCGGCCGTTTCGATGGCCAGCGCGTTGGCCCCGATCATCTCCACGCCGTAGCGCTCGAGTACGCCGCGCCTATCGAGTTCCATCGCCAGGTTGAGCGCAGTTTGTCCGCCGAGGGTAGGCAGCAGCGCATCGGGGCGTTCGCGCTCGATGATGGCTTCGATGATGTCGGGGTCGAGCGGTTCCAGGTAGGTGCGGTCGGCGAAATCAGGGTCCGTCATGATGGTGGCCGGGTTGGAGTTCGCCAGGATCACGCGATACCCCTCCTCCTTCAGCACCCGGCAGGCCTGCGTACCCGAATAGTCGAACTCACACGCCTGACCAATGACGATAGGACCTGACCCGATGACCAGGATGGAATGGATGTCGGTGCGCTTGGGCATGTCAGCTGACCTTCTGATGAGACATGAGGGCGGCAAACTCGTCGAAGAGATACCGCGATTCGTGCGGACCGGGGCTGGCTTCGGGATGATGTTGCACGCTGAATGCTGCGATGTCGGTGTAGCGCAGACCTTCCACCACACCATCATTGAGGTTCCGGTGACTCACCACGGCCCCGTTAACCGAACCCTCCAGTACCGCGAAATTGTGATTCTGGCTGGTGATCTCCACCCGACCGGTGCTCTCGTGTCGCACCGGATGGTTGCCGCCGTGGTGACCGAAGGCCAGCTTGTATGTGCTGCCGCCGGAGGCGGCAGCCAAAAGTTGATGCCCCAGGCAGATACCGAAGATGGGCACTACCCCCATGACCGCCTTGATGGTTTCCACCGCGTATTCGCACACCTGCGGATCGCCGGGCCCATTGGACAAGAAGATACCTTGGGGATCATATGCGCGAATATCATCTGCGGTGGCGTATCCGGGCAGCACGGTGACGGTGGCGATAGTGCTCAGCTGACGAAGAATGCTGCGTTTGATGCCGTAATCCATGGCCACCACCCGCAGCGGTCCTACCCCTACGGTGTATGCCTCGGCGGTGGACACCTGTCGAACCAGATCGACTCCCTCAGTCCCAGGCTCAGCCTGGGCAGCGGCTCGTAGCAACGCCTCATCAGCAGTTCCAAATGCGCCGGGCATTGCCCCGGTGTCGCGAATGTGCTTGGTGAGTCGGCGGGTGTCGATGCCAGCGATCCCCGGCACCCGTACCCGACGCAGGAACGAATCGAGGTCTTCGGTAGCGCGCCAGTTGCTGCGTCGCCGGGCCAGTTCGCGAATCACCACGCCCCGGCAGAACGGACGGGCACTCTCGTCATCATCGGTGGTGACTCCGTAGTTGCCGACATGGGGATAGGTGAACGTGATGATCTGACCGGCATACGACGGATCCGTGATCACCTCTTGGTAGCCCGCCATCACGGTGTTGAACACCACTTCGCCGGTCGCCACACCGTCAACGGGCCGATGGCCGATGGCCTCGCCTTCAAACACTTCACCGTCGGCCAATACCAATTGAGCCTCAGTTATGTCACTCGTGGAGTTCATCGTTGCGCCTCTGCATTCAGAACGGTGATGTTGCCACTGCACACGCTATGTCGTACCCGGCCTGTCATTGCTCGACCAGCGAACGGTGTGTTGCGAGCCTTCGAAGCCAACTGCGCAGCGTCCACAGTCCACGTCATCGTGGGGTCCACCACGGTGATGTTCGCAGCACGCCCCTCGGCCAACCGCCCGTGCGTGTCGGTGATGCGAGACACCCGCGCTGGTCCACTCGACAGCAGGGCGAACAGTCGTTGCGGTGTGCACGCCAACTCGGTGAGGGTCAACGACATTGCCGTTTCCAGTCCGAGCATGCCGGGTGCTGCATCGAGCATGGAACGCTCCTTGGTTTCGGCGGTATGTGGGGCATGGTCAGTGGCGATGGCGTCGATGGTGCCGTCGGCCAGGCCCGTTTTGACGGCCGCCACATCGGCATCACTGCGCAACGGAGGATGCACCTTGAACACCGTGTCGTAGGTGGACAGGGCGGCATCGGTGAGGGTGAAATGATGCGGCGCTGCTTCGGCCGTCACCGGCAGCCCCTCGGCCTTGGCGCGACGGATGAGCTCAACCGATCCGGCTGTTGACATATGCAAGAAGTGAACGGGTGCGCCAGTGCGTCGGCACAGTGCAATGTCGCGTGACACCATCACTTCTTCGGCTTCGGCCGGTTGCCCGGGCAGACCCAGACGCGATGACCACGCTCCCTCATGCATCACGCCCGCTTCGGCCAGGGACGCGTCTTCACAGTGCTGGGCCAGCGTGACACCCAGACGACTGGCATATTCGAGGGCCCTGCGCATCAGCCGGTTGTCCTGGACACCGGTACCATCATCGGTGAATAGACGCACTCCAAGAGCCGCCATCTCTGCCATGGGCGCCAATTGCACCCCTAAGCGACCCACCGTGATGGCGCCCGCCACATGCACATCCACCAGTCCCGCCCGCTCTCCCAACTGCAACACTTGTCGAACGACCGCCACATTGTCGATGGCTGGCGTGGTGTTGGGCATGGCCAACACTGCGGTGTATCCACCCATGGCTGCCGCCCTACTGCCCGTCTCCACCGTCTCGGCCGCCTCGTTACCTGGCTCCCGCAGATGAGTGTGAATGTCCACCAAACCGGGACCCACCCAGCAGTCTGTGGCATCGAGCACAGTTACAGTAGTAGGTACGCTTATCTTCTTGGCGCTGATCTGGGCTACCACACCGTCCACCACCAACACATCGGCCTTGGTCAGTTGGTGCTCTTGGACGAGGTTGCCACCTCGGATAACGATCGACGTCACTTCGGTCCTCCCAGGAGTCGAAACAACACAGCCATACGCACCGCAACACCATGGCTCACCTGTTGGGTGATGACTGCGTTGGGAAGATCTGGCACCGTGCCGCCGATTTCTACCCCCCTGTTCATGGGACCAGGATGCATCACCAGAGTCTGCGATGGTAAGCGCGCAGCACGTTCATCCGTGAGCCCATACAGGCTGGTGTACTCGCGAAGTGACGGAACCAGCGATTGTTCCTGGCGTTCCAGTTGCATCCGCAGTACGTAGATCACGTCGACCTTGGACACCACTGCATCCAAATCGTGTTCCACACTCACCGGCCAGCCCTCCAGCGATGGGGGCAGCAATGTGGGTGGTGCCACCAAGGTGACTTCGGCTCCCAGGGCGCTGAAAGCCAGCACGTTGGAGCGGGCCACCCGGGAATGCTTCACGTCGCCCACGATGGCGATGCGTAGCCCGTCGAGGTGACCCCGGTGGGAACGGATGGTGTAGCAATCGAGTAAGGCTTGGGTGGGATGTTCGTGCCAGCCGTCGCCTGCGTTGACCACACTGGCCTGGGACCACCGGGCGATCTGCACCGGCACGCCTGCGGCCTTGTGCCGCACTACCAGCGCGTCGATACCCATGGCCTCGATGGTTTCCACCGTGTCACGCAGCGATTCACCCTTGTTGACGCTGCTCGACGACACCCCGAATGTCATCACGTCAGCGCTCAGTCGGCGCGCTGCGGTCTCGAACGAAAGTCGAGTGCGGGTGGAATCCTCGTAGAACAGCGACACCACCGTTTTACCAACCAGTGCGGGCACCTTCGGGACCTGACGGGTACTCACCTCCATGAACGAATCGGTGAGTTGCAATAGGTCTTCCAGGCCCGACCGGCCTAGGTCTGCGACCGACAGAAGATGGCGCATCAGGCCGCCCCTCCCTTGGTTATGACCACACCGTCGGCCGTCGCTGATACCCGTTCGTCGTTGGAGGTAGGCAAGTTCTTACCAACATAGTCGGCGCGGATGGGCAGCTCACGGTGACCGCGATCCACCATCACTGCCAGTTGGACCGTCTTCGGGCGACCCCAGTTGTGAAGTGCGTCAAGCGCAGCGCGCACCGTGCGGCCAGTGAACAACACGTCATCGACCAACACCAGCGTGGTTCCGGTGATGTCGGTGGGAATGCTGCTGACGCCAGCCACCCTCGACGGCCTCAGACTGATGTCGTCTCGATGAAAACTCACGTCGAGCGAGCCGATGGGGACAGCAGATCCGGGCTCGATCGTGGCCAATGCTTCGGCCAGTGCCTCGGTGAACCACACGCCGCCGTGCTGCAGTCCAATGAGCACGACATGCTCCACACCGTGGTTGCGTTCCACAATCTCGTGAGCAATACGGCGAGTGGCACGCTGAACATCCGCGCCAGTCATCACCTGGTGGGCATCGGTCATCCTTTTCCTTCTCCGTGTGAGCCTCCCAGGGCTCACTTGACGGGCGTGGTGAACCTATCGCACAGGCTGCAGCGCTCGATGCAGAATTCCCAGCAACACACTCGGATTCGAATCGCCCCCAGTGCCCTGAGCGGTGCGCAATGCATTGACACTTTGGATGAGGTGATGCCGGATTGCCAGCAGTTCGAACTGAGGGCGATGCGGGTTGGTGGGCGGGCGAACGAGGGCCAAACGGGTGCATGTCTTGCACGACTCCGGCCGCACGTTGCTGAAGGGCCGGATGCCCGGATGGGCGTTGAGGCCACAGAGCGTGGGGAATCGATGCTTGCCGTCGGGTGGTCCGATGATGACAGCATGGTGCTTGCCACCCATGAACTGAGTATGGCCTTCGGGAAAGCTCATTGGTGGTCTGCGGCGGCCATCGTTGGTGGTGGGGTGGTCGTAAGGATATGGGCGGGGGGTGGGTGCGGTTCGGGATCGGTGCTCGTAGGCACGCTGGCGACACGATCGCCGGCAGTACAGGCGTCGGCGACCGGGTCGTCGGGCATGGGGAAACTCAATGTGGCAGTGGGCGCATTCGACAACGAGATCACCTGGCATGTACCCAATCGTGGGGGGAGGGTATGACAAAACTCAGATTGTCATCCCATGACACCCATTTGCGCCCCATATCCAACCCCTTGGGCGAATCGTCACGAGACGAATTCCTCTTTCAGACCGTGGTCGAATCGTCACGTGACCACCCGGTTCGGTCACGTGACGATTCGCCGATGGGGGAATTTCGGTCCATCGTTGTGACACGTGACGATCCGCCGATAGGGGTTTTCAGGGTTGGTCTGGTGGGCGACGGAAGGGGATGCGCGCTCAAAGCGCGCAGGAATTATGGAAAAATCACACCGAGCGGGCATCAGATCGTGATGTCTTCTGCCGATGGTCTTACGTCGAAAGGAGTCGTCTATGGCTTTCGTGCCCTCGCAGCATTCGTTTCCAAAGAGGCTCGCCCTCGTCCTGCTCCTCACATCGCTATTGCCACTCACCGGGACCAGCCCGGTAGGGGCCCAAAAGCGCCTCCGGGTTCGTACCCGCAGAGCAACCGCCACGGTGACACAGGCCGCCCCGGTTCCACCACCTGCGGCACCGTCGCCCGCCTCGTCCGAGTCCAAGGTCGCCGATCTCCTGGCCCGCATCAACGCCGACCGGGCCGCCAATGGCCTACCACCCGTCCGATGGGACAACCGACTTGCCAACCTGGCCACTCAATGGTCGGCTGACATGGCCACCAACGGATTCCGTCACCGCAGCCTCAGTGCGCTGGGGATCGGTACGGGCGAATACGCCGACATGCGGGTAGTCAGCGAGAACATTGCCATGGGGGGCGGCACCAACACAGGATCACTTCATGACCTGCTGATGCGATCCCCCGGCCATCTCGCCAACATTCTCGACGGCGAAGTCGACATGGTGGGGATCGGCGCCGTATGTGACCCTCAAGGACAGCTTTGGATCACCGTGAACTTCGCCGGGGATGGTGC
>JAYVGK010000213.1:0-5139 GCA_043772215.1 Acidimicrobiales bacterium
ACCATGGCATCGTCACGGGCGTGGCAGACGTGGTTGGCCATCTGGGCCATCACCGTATCCACCCCCACCCTCGACGATGACATCGAGCGCGGACCAGCCATTGCCAAACGTCACGAGTTGGCCGTGTTGGAATTCTCCCGAGTGCTGGCAGCACTGCTACCCCGTGTCGGCCACCGGATGAAGCCGCCATTTACCCTGGAGCAACTGTCCATGACCGTGTATGCGTTGTCAGAGGGGTTGGTGTTGCATCACCGTTTTGCCCCCCAGACGGTGGTGTCGGTGGAGTTGCCCACGTTGGCGGGCGGAGCACCGGAGACGTGGAGCCTGTTCTCGGTGGCGTTGCAAGCGCTGCTCGATGGTTTCACCGAGTTGGATTCCTAGCCATGGGCGTGGTGGTGGTGGTGGGCAGTATCAACATGGATCTGGTGGTGCAGGCGCCCGCATTGCCGGCCCCGGGAGAAACGTTGTTAGGTGGGCCGTTCCGCGCCGCACCGGGCGGAAAAGGCGCCAATCAGGCGGTGGCGGCGGCGCGTTCGGGGGCCACGGTCCGCATGATTGGTCGGGTGGGAGCGGACACATTCGGCGATCAGTTGCGAACTGGGTTGGTGTCCGACGGAGTGGACATCAACCATGTGGGGACGTGTCGTCACGATCCTTCCGGGGTGGCCCTGATCACCGTGTCCGCTGACGGGGAGAACACCATCGTGGTGGCTCCCGGAGCCAACCGCTTGGTTCGGATGGCCCATGTCGACGATGCCGTAGATGCCGCCATCTTGAACGGCGCCTCGGTGGTGGTGGCCCAACTCGAAGTGCCCTTGGACGTGGTACTGCACTCCGCCCGTTTGGCCCGCGCCGCAGGGGTGATGTTCGTATTGAATCCATCCCCGGTACAGCCCTTGCCCCCCGAACTACTCGCCTTGGTGGACGTTCTCATCGTGAACGACACCGAACTGGCACAGCTCGGTGGGCTGGACGTTCTGCGGTCGGTGGTGGCGTCGGTAGTGCATACCCGTGGGGCAGTGGGGCTTGATGTTCACGATGTCCAAGGTTCCCATACCATCAGTGCGCATAGGGTTGTAGTGATCGACACCACCGGGGCAGGAGACGCCTGCTGCGGGGCCTTGGTGGCGGGATTGGCGGCAGGCCTGGACCTGCGGTCAGCGGCGGCACGGGGCAATGCCGCTGGTGCGTTGGCCACGTCACATCGAGGAGCTCGCACATCGCCAAGCGCAGCTGACATCGATTTGTTGTTGAGCTGACCCTCATGCGGATGGTCGACATTTCTACGTTGGGTACTCGTCTTCAAGGGTTACTGCCGGGCACTGTGTCAGGCACCACACCGGTACTGCTGGCCGCCCTCGGCGGATCGTTGACGTATTACGCAGGCATCTTCAATATCGCCATGGAAGCCATGATGCTTTCCGGTGCACTGGGAGCGGTACTGGCGGCCGACGCCTCCCAGAGTTGGCTACTTGGGTTGCTCGGCGGAGTGGGTGCAGCAATGGTGCCAGCACTCATCTACCTGATCTTCGTCATCGTGGTCCATACCGACGAGTTCGTCACCGGTATCGCCCTCAACCTGGCCGCCGCCGGGGCCACCACGTTTGTACTGCGGCGCACCTTCCACGTATCGGGCTCGTACAACCCCAGCGATCTGGCCCAGGTGCCCAGACTGAGGGTCCCGGGCCTGCGCCGGTTGCCAGCCGTGGGATCGCTGTTTCGGGGCGACCTGAACTGGCTAGATGTGGTGGCGGTGATGGGACTGGTAGCTGTCACTTGGGTGGTGCAACGAAGTCGTAGTGGGCTGCGATTACGGGCCGCCGGTTACAACGCCGGGGCATTGCAGGCCAGCGGCGTTTCAGTGGCCCGGGTGCGGGCCTGGTCGGTGGTGTGGTGCGGGGCGCTGTGTGGCCTGGCCGGAGCATGGTTGTCCATCGGATACGGCAAGGGCTTCGGCGAGAACATGTCCAACGGCCGAGGGTGGATTGCCCTGGTCGCAGTGATCTTGGCCAAGGGGAGACCATCGGTGATCGCCGGCACTGCGTTGCTGTTCGGCTTGGCCGATGCGGCCGGGCTGTTCTCCCAGGACTACGGCGTGCCCTCCCAACTCAGCGCAATGTTGCCGTATCTGGCCACATTGGTGGCGCTGTACGTGGCGGCCCGGCGCCTACGTATTCGTTCGACGCAACCCGGTTTTGAGGCGTCTCGGCGCTAGGGTGATACGCCCTTCGTAGGCGAAGGTGCATTCTGAGGAGATGACCCTTGTCGTACAAGCCCCGCCAAACCCACACCTCCATCGTGATCGTGGCGGTGGCCTCCGTGGTTGCCTCCCTCGCCGGTTGTGGCAGCGCATCGAAGTCACCCGACACCACCGTGGGTGCTGCGGTGATTACGAAGGCGGCGAAGAAGGTGGCGTACCTCATCAACGGCTCGTTGGGAGACAAGAGTTTCTATGATTCGGGCCAGACTGGCATGGTTGCCATCAAGGCCAAGTACGGCGTGGAAACCCGTACCATCGAAGACGGTTTCGATGCTGGCAAGTACGCCGCCAATCTGGCCGCAGCAATCGATTACGCCGACGTGATCTTTACTATTTCCTATGGTTTCGAGGATCAGTTGATGGCCGCTGCCGACGCCCACCCCGACAAGATCATCGTCAACCTGGACACCGTGGTCAGCAATCCAGCCAAGACCATCACCTCGGTCGACTACGTGGAAGAGGAGTCGGCGTTTCTGGCCGGGGCCGCTGCGGGGATGCTCACCACCGACCTCACTGTGCCCGGTATCAACGCCGACAAAGTCATCGGGGTGGTGGCCGGGGACAAGGATCCGGTAGTGGATGGCTTCTTGTTCGCCTACGAAAACGGGGCGAAGTCCATTGACCCCTCCATCACCGTGCAGCGCAAGTACCTGGGCGGGGCGTGGGACGACCAGGCCAAGGGCAAACAGGCTGGCCTGCAATTGTTCGACGCCCGAGCCGATGTGGTGTTCCAGGTGGCGGCAGCGGCCGGTCTCGGCGTATTGCAGGCCGCCAAGGAGCGTAATTTGTATGCCATTGGGGTGGACTCCAATCAGAACGACATTGAACCCGGCCACGTCGTGGCGTCGGACATCAAACAACTCGGTGGCTCGATCGAGAAGGTGTTTGCGACCGTGGTCGACGGCACGTACATGAAGGGAACGATAATCAACTCGGGGCTGAAAGATGGCGGCGTGGACTTGGTGACCGCCGCCGCCCAGCCAGTGCTCCCCGCTACCATCAAAACCAAACTCAAAGAGTTGCGTGCCCACATCATCGACGGCACCCTTGTGGTGAAACGGTACCAACCATGACTGATTCATTGATCCGTTATGCACACGGTGAGGGCGACGATTCTCCTATCGTCACCATCACCATCGATCGCGCCGAGAAGCGCAATGCCATGACGTACGCCATGCTGGCCGACTTCACGGCGAAGGTGGCGCAGGCGTCGCTTGATCCCCTGTGTCGAGTGGTCATCGTCACCGGAGTACCCGGAGCCTTCTGTGCCGGTACAGACCTGGCCGATCTGGCCACCATCCCCGGAGAAACCCGAGGTCTGCGCGGAGCGGCTACCGACGAGCACGCATGGTGGCCACTGGTGTCGTGTACCAAGCCGGTGATCGGGGCCATCGATGGTCCTGCAGTTGGTATGGGCGCAGAGTTCACCAGCCAATGCGATGTGCGCATAGCAACCCCCCGTGCCCGGTTCGCTTGGAACTTTGCCCACCGGGGCCTCGTCCCGGACACGGGGGCCGGCAGTTGGCTGCTTCCACGGCTCATCGGGCCGGCGCAAGCGTTGCGGCTGTTGTACAGCGGCGACTTCATCGATGGGGCCGAGGCGCTGCGCCTTGGTTACGTCCAGGCCATCGTGGATCCCGACGATCTGGCGGCGGCGGCCATAGGGGAAGCTCGGCGCTATCTATTGGGCTCACCCATGTCGCATCGGTTGATCAAGAGCTTGGTGTACGGGGGCCTGGATCGCACTCATCAAGAGCACTTGGTGGCCCATACCGAAGCATTGGCTGCTTGTTTCATTTCCGACGATCACCGGGAAGGGGTGGCGTCGTTCTTGGAACGACGCCCAGCTCACTTCACCGGCTCGTGATCGCGCCGACAATCACGGCCGCCAATTCGACCACGCCACTGGTGGTCCTGCGCGACATCACCAAGGTGTTTCCGCCCAACGTGGTTGCTCTCAGTCACGTGTCGCTCAGCATCGTGGCAGGAGAAATCCACGCCATCGTGGGGGAGAACGGGGCCGGAAAAAGCACATTGATGATGGTGATGTGCGGCGAAGTTGCGCCTGACTCGGGCACCATGCATTGGAAGGGATCCTCAGCGCGCTTTGCATCGGCGCGCCAAGCCATGGATGCGGGTATTGGCATGGTCCATCAGGAGTTGCTGCTGGTGGATGAACTCAGTGTGTGGGAGAACATGGTGTTGGGAGTCGAGCCCGTGAACCGGTTCGGAACGCTCAACCGGCAACAGGCTCGCACGGAGGTGTGTACGACCCTGCAGCGTTGCGGGTTGGCGTTGCCTCCCGATGCCCTCGCTGCAGAACTGAGCTTGGCGGCGCGTCAGAAACTCGAAATTGCCAAGCTGCTGCATCGCAATGTGGACCTGCTCATTCTCGACGAACCCACAGCTTCCCTGGCTCCCCAAGAGACGGTGGAGTTGTTCAGCGAATTGCGTCGGTTGCGCGATGCAGGACGCACCCTCGTGTTCGTGTCGCATCGTCTTGGCGAAGTGTTGGAGTTGGCCGACCGAGTGAGCGTTCTGCGCAACGGTGCGCTGGTGGCCACGGTGGCGGCGTCCGACACGGACAAGGCGGGGTTGGCCCGACTGATGGTGGAGCGCGACGTGCTGTTGACCGCCAAACGGTCGCCCACGGCCCCCGGACGGGCCGTACTACGTGTGGAACAACTGCATAGGAAGCAACTCGTCGCCGGCGGCTTGGGGCCAATAGATTTGGTGGTGAACGCCGGCGAAATTGTGGGGGTCGCGGGGGTCGAAGGAAACGGTCAGAGCCAGTTGGTGGCTGCGGTGATAGGCGATCACCAGCGCACCTACGGTCGAGTGGTGGTGGACGGTGTGGACATCACTACCGCCACCATCCT
>JAYVGK010000214.1:0-4210 GCA_043772215.1 Acidimicrobiales bacterium
TACGGGTTCTACAACCGCACCCAAGCCACCACCGACACCCTCACCCTCAACAACACCACCTTCACCCCCCGATTCACCAAACCCACCAACTCCTCCTAACACCACCACCTACACCACACACAACCCTCAGCTCACATACAAACGATCAGTGGCGATCTGCCCACCGGAACAGGTGGGACTGGCACCACCGCTCGACGGTGAATGTGGACAGTGACGCCACACAGATGGAACCCACCAATGCGGCAACGACTCGCAGCACCGGTGTTTGGACGTGGAACGAACTCAACTTCACCACCGATGATGGCGTCACCAAGGTGATGATGAGGGTGTGCCACAAGTAAAACGAGTACGAGATGGAACCGATGAACACCAATGGTCGTAGCGACAGAGCTTGATTCACCATCGACACAGGGGATTGGATGAGCGCCACCAAGAAAACGGCCACCAACACCCCGAACAGGGCAATACCAACGGGGTAGTAAACGGTGGCAAAGCGTGGCTCACCGATCACTCCAACGGTGAGCACCACTGCCCCTATGAGTACCGCCAATGCCAAATCCATTGGCACCCCAGCGATGGCCTTGGGAAGCGCAAGCGTGCCTGTGCGATAAATGAGCACCGCCCCTATTGCTCCGGCAAGCACTTGGGCGGCGCGTACGTCTGTTCCAAGGTACAGGCGCTGATTGTCTCCGGTGACCACGAGCAAGACGACAGCCGACATGGCGCTTAGGCCAAAGAGCGCCATGAGGGGTTGCAGTACGTGGGGGCGGCCTCGCCATACGATGATCCCGAGAAAGAGCACGGGCCACACAAGGTAAAACTGCTCTTCCACGGCCAAGGACCAAAGGTGGGGTTGGGTGAAACCGGCGAGCCCTCGCCCCGAGATGATCTGATCCCAGTTCCGAACATACAGAACTGAGCCCGCCAACCCCCCAAGTAGTGACCGCCGCTGACTCGGTGTGACGTTGGGATACACGATGGCCAGGGTGCCGAACACGAACACGATGAACGCCGGCAGCAGCCGTCGCACACGGCGCGCCATGAAGCGTCGAAGGTTTATCCGATCACTCTTGCGATGCTCTTCCAGCAGCAGTGCAGTGATCAGAAAGCCGCTGAGCACAAAGAAGATGTCCACTCCAAGGAAACCACCATCGCCAAGTGGGAGCTCCGCATGTACAGCCAACACGGCCAATACCGCCAGTGCACGAAGACCATCCAGAGAGGGTCTGCGACCGAGCCGGAACTCCGAAGTGCCGGATTCAAGACTTTGGGAAGGGCTGTCGTCGTGACCATCTCGTGTAAGCATCGGCTACCTCCCTCTCCTCCATGCAGACGCGATTACGTCGAACGTTCAGTGCTGGTACTGACGATTGGACCGTTCCACGTACCGGGCAACGTCCATGGCGTTGGCGATGCCCTCAGTTTCGCAATCGATGACGCGTGCCTTGATATACCCACGGGCCCGTCGGGCATGACACAGCTTCGAGTACAACGGGGTGAGCCAACGGTTCTTCTTCACCAGCGGGTCCAATTTCGACTCCAGAGTGGCCGACCACTTGTCCAAGTCTGTGAACTCACGATCGACGTCAGTACCGATGCTGCGACGGTAGGTGAGTTCCTCTCGCAGCAGTTCGGCGTACTTTTGCTCGTCACGGCCGTAGCGTCGCAGAAGGGCACCGGCAGGCATGTCCTGAGCCCGCCACAGGCCTTCCGTGGTGAGGTTGATGGAGACCTTGGCTTTGACCGGTGCCGAGAGCACCTCATGATCCCAACTGTTGTGGATCTTTTGGAGGTCCTGGGAACCCAGATTTTCGAGGAACGCCTGCACGCCACCTGATTTGGCGGTCCTACCTACCACCGCGAGGGGAAGGTCCACCAACGTGATGCTGTCGAGCACGGTGAATACCGCAGGCCACGAGAAGAACTCCACGCCTTGGCTCACAAACAGCCCGCCAAAGCGGCGCACCACTTCGTCACACACCAACCGGTCCACCACATACGACGACGGGTGTTGATGGAAATAGGGAGTGAGCGCATACAGCGGGCGCAGGTAGGCATCACGGGAGACCTTGATTTCACGACCGCATCCACCGGAGAGCACGATGGTGTTGGCCTTACGCCCAGAGGTGCTGACCTTGGGGAACGTACTGTCGAAGTACTCCGCATACGGAGAAAAAAGAAACTTCGACCGAGTGCGATCTATGGCTTGTTTGAATCGTGTGAGGGCCCCTCCCACCAGCGCATCGTCATCGGCCAACGGGACCAGGTACTTGCCGCTGGCCTGCGAGCGGGCGTGCTCCCAGTTGAACGGCATGGGTACGTGTTGGGGCGGTCTGGTGACGACTACTCGCCGGTCGGTGTAGTGCTCCAGAATCTCCTGAGTTCCATCCGCTGACCAGTTGTCCGACACAATGACTTCGAAGTCGGTGAAGTCTTGGGCCAATACCGACTCAATGGCCTCTTGCAGCAGATCAAACCGGTTGAAGGTCGGAATCAACACGGAGAAGAACGGACCGCCAGGATCCATCATCCGGCGGCGCTGAGGGAGACCTCCGAGACGTCGTGCTGGGCGCCGTCCCCTCCGCCAATTCGCGCCGCGACTCTACGGGCCGAGATGATGCAGGCGTCGGTCATGAGGTATTTGTGCTCACCGTAACGACCCACGAGTTGGACGCCGTGCTTGTCCAGGAATGTGCCGATCTCTTTCATGGCGGGTGCCCGATTGTGATCGAAGATGGGGTTGCCCTGGGGCACGAATTTGCAGTGCACATAGCGCAGATGATCCCGACTCTCGATCATGCCCATTTCGATGAGTTCATTGACCACCCCGGTCTTGACTGCTTCAAAGTCCGTGGGGCAGGCCCGGTATTCAGAGCCATACACCTCTACCTGGATGCCAGTGCAGTCTTTGGGGGCATTGTTGGGACCGAACTTTTCCGTGACACTGATACGCACGGAGTACTTGTCCTCGTCATAGACATATACCCATGTCTCGGGACGAATGGCGGGGTGGTTGACCGCTACATCGACGCGCAGGAAGTTTGTGCAGGTGAGCAATTTGGCTGCTTCGCGCACGGAGTCTGGAGCATCCACCGAAGCCAATATGAGCTTCTTCAACGGCATCGTGGACACAAGATGTTCGTAGTTGACGGTGGTGCCATCTCCGAGGACGAGTTCCCGGTTGCCGAAGTTGATGGTGTCGACGTTGGTGTTGAGTTGCACGTTCGCCGCTTCCGCCATCCGATGCATGTAACCCATGAATCCACCGTTGGAGGGATAGCGGGTGTTCTTGTCCGCGACGTAGTGCGATGTGGCCAGTCCGATGTTGGCGGTGGCCCCCGCCACTACCTGCTCGGTTGATGGCTTCATCACCCGGTTTCCGACCCACTCGGTGGAGAGTTGCGATGGTTCTACTGTCCAGTACTTACGGGTGTAAGCAGCGGGGAAGGTGCTGGCAAACACTGGCCCAAAGGCCACATCCAGCCAGTCTTGATAGTTCTTCGGCGCACGCTGATCATCACGAGTGGCCAAGAAGCTTTCCAGGCACTGCGTACGAAGCGGTTCAGGCACTTGGTAAAGGTTGACCTGGGATGGGTGGCCAATCCAGTGCCCCTTGTAATAGTTGGACGAGACGGTTTCGACAGACTCGTACTCGCCCTTCACTTGGTCAACCAGAAAGTCCTGCACATAGTTGTTCACTGAGAAGCTGATGTGCGGGCCATCGTCCCATGTGAATCCATCCACCAGTTCCGAATGGCAATGGCCGGCATAGTGATCGGCCGCATCGAAGATCACGGTGTCTTCGTTGTTCAAGTGATGCGAAACGGCCAAGCCGGATACGCCTGCACCAATGATTGCCACTCTTGTGTTTTCCGAGGCCATGGGAATGGTCTTTCTGTTCGTCGACAGCAGTCGAAGGTGATGAAGCAGAGCACTTAGTGTAGGAGGCTCTGGTACGTAGGATGAGTTGCGAGGTTCGGGGTCACGAGTTGGAGCAGGTCAACTTCGAGAAGAAGATCGGCAGCGTCTCGGATCACCTTGAACGGCAGCGATGCCCGAGAGGCGATTTCCAGGAGAGATCGCCGGCCGTCTGACTGATTCAATACCCAAAGCAGTGCCAACTCTCGATTCGGATCAACGTTGGTGCCGCTGAGGGACCGGTACAAACCCCGCCGTCCCAGTTGGGGCTCGGCGTACGGACTGGTGTTGA
>JAYVGK010000215.1:0-3087 GCA_043772215.1 Acidimicrobiales bacterium
CGGAACACGAACACCACACCCCCCACCGACATCACGGCAAACCAAATCAGCATGTTCGCATACGATTAATGGAACAGGATGGCGCCGCACTCCTCGCACAGGGCCACATCGTTGGGGCCAATGGACTTGATGCGGTCCATCTCCATGGCCGACAGCTTCAACCGACACGACATACATGTGCCGTGCTCCAGTCGAGCAATGCCCACGCCGTTGTTGCGCGTCCGGATGCGGTCGTACTGGGCCATGAGATCCGCCGGGATGTCTGCCGCCTCGGCTGCGCGTTGCGTGACATGAGTGGCGGCATCAGTGTCGAGGATCACCAATGCCTCGGCAATGGCAGTGAGTAGTTCACCTGCACGCTTATCGAGTGATTTCCGACGCTCGGCCGCCACCTCGAGTTGTGCATCGATGGGCTCACGTTCCAGCATGAGACCGAGTTCAGTGTCTTCGAGTTCACTGCGGCGTTTGCGCAACGACGCAATGTCGGCCTCCATCCCCTGCAGTTCCCGTGGCACCGAGACGGAGCCTGAATACATGTGGGCACTGACTTCTTTGATCTTGGTATCTATGGCCGCCACCTGTGTCTCCAAGGCATCCTCACGAGCTATGAGATCGTCGTGCGCAGCATGAGTGGGAGCAGCCTCTGCCTCCAACACCGCCAATTGGCGTTGCACTTCGGCCAGCTCCGTCTGTTCGGGCAGATGCGTGCGACGGTGCAGTAGCTGGGTGAGCACCGTGTCGTGACCCTGAACGGCGAGCAGCGTTTCCAGTGAGGCCATGCAATGACCGTAGACGACGCTCAGGCAATCATGGCGTTGGCGCCGCTGGAACTGGGTCCGGCACGGGGACCGGGGCGGGAGCAGGAGCGGGGGTGGCCTCAGGGGGCGGAACCGTCTCCACCGGATTGCCAATCACCGGCACAGGAGAGTCACCAGCGGAGCCGTCGGTGGCGGGGTCAACGGTGGCGGTTGGTCGCCGCTTACGGGTGCCGGTGATGACCTTCCTGGGGGCAGAGGTGCTACCCCACGAGTCGCAATTGCCGCCGCCACCTCCGCCGCTACGCCGCCTCTTGGAACTCTTCGTGCTCTGTTTGCGAGTACGGGGGCTGGTGGTATCGGTCTGCGCACTGATGAGTGCACCAACTGAGTAGCCGCGACCGCCGGAGTTGTCATTGGGGCTGTTGATTGTGGGCTTCTTCAGTTGCAGACAGCCGGACTTGCCCAATTCATGGGGGTCCGGTTCGGCAAAGTCAACCAGGGGATCGTTGGTGGTGGCCACGTCCATATACGCCTGCCAGATACGCGCCGGGTAAGAACCGCCCGTGACTCGGATGCCACCCACGTTGGTCATGGGGACCTTGCCGGCTGGCGCCCCCATCCACACTGCGGTGGCGGTTTGGGCGGTGAATCCCACGAACCAGGCATCTTCATAATTTTGGGTGGTTCCCGTTTTGCCGGCTACCGCTCGCTTCCCCAACTGGGCCTTGGTGCCGGTGCCGCGCCGCACCACTTCCTGCATGGACTTCGTGGCCATCCGTGCCACCTGCCGACTGATGGCCTGGCGGCCTTTGCTGGTGCCGTTGAACAACAGCGTGACGGCCCGCCCCCGCACCCGCTCCACTTTGGAGATGAGATAACCGCGGTGAAACACGCCATCGTTGGCAATGGTGGCGTACGCCGCCGCCATCTCGATGGGATGCACCTCCTCGGTGCCGAGGGCCATGGCTGGCACGGCGTCCAATTTGGTGGTGATCCCCAGTCGCTTGGCCACGTTGACCACCTTGTCGAGCCCCACCACCGTGGCCAATCGTGCGTAGGCGCAGTTCGATGAGAACACCAGTTGATCGGTAAGCGAACTCACACTTCCCGACCCCTCGCTGCTGTTGTTGGGCAAATACGGATCGGGCTTGCCCTCCGGATTGGGAATGGGGCATGGCTCGATACCACTGATGATCGACCGTGGCGAGTTGCCCTCCTCCATGGCGGCAATGAGCGTGAACGGCTTCCAAGAACTTCCGGGTTGACGCTTGGCCTGAGTTGCCAGGTTGTACTTGTCGGTGGCGAATCCTCGTCCGCCCACCAATGCGCGCACCGCGCCTGAGTCCACGTCCATACTCACCAACGCGGCAGTGAACGTAGGAACGTCTTGCTGCGGCAGGATGTCACTGACGGCCTTCTCCGCGTCGGCCTGGAGGTCGGGGTCGTAGGTGGTGGTGACACGCAGGCCCCCGTTGAACACCGACTCGTAACGCTCCTGGGCGGTGGCCCCCAATCGAGGGTCGATCAGCAATTCCTGCTTCACGGCCTCCACGAAATACGAATTGGGCGTGTCCTCAGGCGACGCCACCGGCGTGGGCATGGAGGTGGCCGCCCACATCTTGGCTTCGGCCACGCTGAGGTGCTTCTGCGCCACCAGACGATTCAACACAATGGAGCGCCGTTCCCTACTGCGCTCCCGGAACCGAACCGGGTCATATCCCACCGGATTGCGGATCATGCCGGCCAGGAATGCGCTCTGTCCGATGTCGAGCCGCTCCACCGAGATACCGAAGTAGTGATTGGCCGCCGCTTCCACGCCATAGGCGCCCCCACCGAAATACACCGTGTTCACATAGCGGTCCAAGATCCAGCTCTTGGATTTGGTGCGCTCCAGTTCCACCGCCAGTCGAGCTTCGCGGATCTTGCGATCGAACTGCTGCGTACGGGTGAGCAAGTCGGTTTTGATGAGTTGCTGGGTGATGGTGGAGCCACCCTGTTCGATACCGCCAGCCGCCAGATTGGACAACATGGCCCGGCTGGTGGAGCGCAGATTGAACCCTTTGTGCCGATAGAAATCAGCATCTTCAACGTCGAGGATGGTTTGAATCAGCTGTTTTGGGACCCGAGCCAGTGGCACGGTCTTACGGTTTTCCGCACTTTTGAACACGGCAATCTGATGGCCGTTGCGATCCAACACGATGGAGCGCTCATTGAGCGTGCTGAAGTTGCCCAGCGCCGGAGGCTTGAACACCGCCGATCTGCCCATCCGAGGCAACGTACCCAGGAGCAATGCCAAGCACCCTCCAATGGCCACTGCCCCGACGGACAC